>JAUZFP010000159.1 GCA_030838475.1 Actinomycetota bacterium | reverse complement strand
GTGCGCTCGAACGTGATGTTCTCGTCGTGCTGGCCGAGCGGCGCCTTCCAGGCAGGGGTGTAGATCGGTTCGGGGAGGCGGTCGCCGTCGGCGAGACCGGCAGGAAGCTCGACTCCGCAGACGCTCTGCGTTGTCTGGTACTCCAGCCAGCCACTGCCGGTGAGGTATCCGCGCGCGACGCACTCGATCGGGAACATGGTGAGACTGGTGACCAGCATCGCGCGCGACGCGACCTCCGCCGGGATGATCGACCACTCCTCGCGCGGAGCAAGGTGATTCGGCATCCCGCTCAACTGGTCGAACCACCACAGGCTGAGCTCTGTGAGAATCGCACCCTTCCCGGGGATGGCCGGCTCGAGCACGTGGTCGAACGCGCTCACCCGGTCACTCGCCACCATCAGCACGCGACCGGGATGGTCGGCGCTGGTGTACAGGTCACGCACCTTGCCGGAGTATGTGAGGCTCCACCCGGGCAGGTCGGTCATGACACCTTCTCCGCGATGTCGGTGCGGAAGTGGCCGCCCTGAAGCGAGATTTCTCCGAGAGCCGCGTACACCTTCTCGCGCGCCGCGGCGAAGGTGCCGCCGAGCGCCACGACGCTGAGCACACGACCTCCGGTCGCGACGAATGTGTCTCCCGACGCAGCCGTCGCCGCGTGGTCGATGGTCACATCCCGCACCCGATCGAGGCCGTCGATCCTTCTGCCGGTGATCGGGTCGTCGGGGTAGCCCTCGCTGGCGAGCACCACGCCGACCGCGACCTCGTCCGAGAATTCGGGGCGAGGCAGCGACCCGAGCCCACCGGTCGCTGCTGCAAACAGCAGACCGCTGAGTGGTGTGACCAGTCGAGGCAGCACGACCTGGGTCTCCGGGTCGCCGAATCTCGCGTTGAACTCGATGACCCGAATGCCTTTCGACGTGACGATGAGCCCGCAGTACAGCAGACCGATGAAGGGCTTCTGCTCGGCCGCGAGCTGACGGATTGTGGGCAGCGCGATCGTGTCGATGACCTCGTCGACGAACCCGGCCGGGAGCCAGGGCAGCGGTGAGTAGGAGCCCATGCCGCCGGTGTTCGGCCCCTCGTCCCCGTCGAACGCGCGCTTGTAGTCCTGGGCGGGAGACAGCGGGAGAACGGAGTGACCGTCGCTGAGCAGGAAGAGCGAGACCTCCTCGCCGGACAGGAATTCTTCGATAAGCACGTCGCCGTGCTGCAGCCAGAACTCGGCGTGCGCGATAGCGGCGGCGCGGTCGGGGGTCACCAGCACACCCTTGCCCGCCGCCAGGCCGTCGGCTTTGACGACGTAGGGGGCGCCGTATTCGTCGATCGCCTGGATGGCATCCGCTATCGTTCCGGCGCGAATTGCCTTGCCCGACGGCACGCCCGCCTCGTCCATGATTCGTTTCGCGAAGGTCTTGCTGCCCTCGAGCGCGGCGGCTGCCTTGCCCGGACCGAAGACCGGGATACCGCGAGTGCGGAGCTTGTCTGCGACGCCGGCGACGAGCGGCGCCTCTGGGCCCACGATCACGAGGTCGATCGCGTTGTCGAGGGCGTACTGGGCGACGACGTCCCCATTGGTCGGATCGAGGGCAACCACCGGCGCCTCGAGTGCGATCCCCGCGTTGCCGGGGGCGGCCGTGACCTCGTGGTCTGCGCCTTCGGAGAGCAGCGCCTTCACGATGGCGTGCTCGCGCGCACCGGAGCCCAAAACAAGGATTCGCACGAGTCAAGGCTAACGGCAGCGCGGCTCACCTGTATTTCTTGATAGGCCGCTACCCATCGATAGATTTGGCAGATGGCTCGAGCTCGGATCGCGGATGAGGTCGGCGAGCAGAGCGTTCGCGCTGCGCTCGTCGCCGGAGCACGCCGCGAGGAGACCGCCACGGCGGTTCGCTACCTGCTCCAGCTCCTCGCCGAGCAGGCGCCCGGCAACACCGTGGAGGTTCGCGTTCCGCCCTTCGGTGCCGTCCAGGCCATCGAGGGTCCGCGTCACACCCGCGGGACTCCGCCCAATGTCATCGAAACGGATGCGCCCACCTGGCTCGCGCTCGCGACCGGGGCACAGACCTGGGCGGGGGCCGTCGCAGCGGGCACCGTTGCGGCGTCGGGTTCCCGCGCGGACCTGTCCGGGCATCTGCCCATCCTGCGGATGCGAGAATAGCTTCGTGAGCAAATCCGACGACCGCACGACCAGCGTGCGCATCCGCCGGGCACCCAAATTCTCGGTGTTCCTGGTTCTCGGAGCGCTTGTCGGCATCTTCGTTGCGCTCATCCTCACGGCGAGCTTTCCGATCGACCAGAAGGTCGGATTCGGTCCGATCTTCGGCTACTTCGCGATCTACGGATTCGTCGGCGGTCTTCTCGTCGGCGCGCTTGTCGCTCTGATCTTCGATCGGGTCCTCAGCCGACGCGCGAAGATGGTCGCGGTCACGGTCGACCGGCTTCAGGTTCCCGATCAGGAATCGCGCGACGAGTAATGGCTCGCAAGGCGATAATCGTCGTTGCACTCGTCGCGAGCTGTTTCTCGCTGTCGGCCTGCGCCTCCAGCACCGCCCCGATTCCGACTCCCGCGGCGAGCCAGGTGATCGGCACCTGGCATCATGGCGACGACGTGCTCAGGTTTAACGCCGACGGCACGTTCACCGCCGCCGGAATGCCGCGAGGCGTCATCGACCAGACTCCGGTCGCGGCCGGGGCGGCACCGCACGGGCCGACGGAATCCGTGAGCGGGACGTGGTCGATCGGCAGCGGAGGCACGGATGTCGGCGGGGCACCCGGTGTTCAGCTCGACTTCGTCAGCCCAAAGAAGATCGGGTACAACTATGGGCTGACGCTCGTGGTCGCGGCCACCAGCCCGGTGCAGCTCTACGTGACCCTTGGGCGCCCGGACTCGAACGTCCGCTACACCTTTACTCGGGAGTAAGCCGCCGCGGTCGACGGATCAGGAGAGCTGGTTCGCTTCGACCCAGGCCAGGTATTCGGGGGTGACGGTGCCGGTGACGTAGTCGCCGGTGAAGCAACTCATCTCGAGCGCAGTGACGTTCGACCCCTCGATGATGGCGGCCTGCATGTCCGCCACCTCCTGGTAGATCAGGTAGTCGGTGCCCAGCTCCGTCGCGATCTCGGGGATCTTGCGGCCGTGCGCGATGAGTTCGTGCCGAGTGGGCATGTTGATTCCGTAGACGTGCGGGTAGCGCACTGGCGGAGCCGCCGAGGTGAAGGTCACCTTGTTGGCGCCGGCCTCGCGAGCCATCTGGACGATCTCCTTTGAGGTCGTGCCACGCACGATCGAGTCATCAACGATCAGGATGTTCTTGCCCTTGAACTCCGAGCCCATCGCGTTGAGCTTCTGCTTGACCGACTTCTTGCGTTCGGCCTGGCCGGGCATGATGAACGTTCGCCCGACGTAACGGTTCTTGTAGAAGCCCTCGCGATATTCGATGCCGAGCTTCTGGGCCACCTGCATGGCGGCCGGGCGGGACGAGTCCGGGATCGGCATGACGACGTCGATGTCGCCGCGCGGCGTGTACTTCGCGATGGTGTCGGCCAGCCGGTCGCCCAGCCGGAGCCTGGCCTCGTAGACGGAGATTCCGTTCATAATCGAGTCGGGACGGGCGAGGTAGACGTACTCGAACGAGCACGGGATGAGCCGCGGATTCGCCGCGCACTGCCTCGAGGTCATCTCGCCGTTCATGGCGATGAAGACGGCCTCGCCGGGCTCCAGATCGCGCACCAGTTCGTAGCCCGCGCTCTCGAGCACGAGGGACTCGGATGCCACGATCCAGTCATCCCCGACAAAGCCGGCGGCGCGACGGCCGAGCACGAGGGGGCGGATGCCGAACGGGTCGCGGAACGCGAGCAGGCCGTGTCCCGCGATCAGCGCGATGGCCGCGTAGGAGCCTTCGACGCGCTCGTGCAGGCGGGAGATCGCGGTGAAGATCTGGTCGGGGTCGAGTTCGGAGCCGCTGACCTGCTCCTGAAGCTCGTTCGCGAGCACGTTGACCAGCAGTTCGGTATCACTCGAGGTGTTCAGGTGGCGTCGGTCCACGTGAAACAACTCCTGCGTGAGCTCGCGCGTATTGGTGAGGTTGCCGTTGTGGACGAGCACGATGCCGTAGGGGGCGTTCACGTAGAAGGGCTGCGCCTCTTCCTCGTTCGCCGCGTTGCCGCGGGTCGCGTAGCGGACGTGACCGAGACCCGTCGTTCCGATCAGCGATCGCATGTCCCGCGTGCGGTAGGCCTCGCGCACCTGGCCCTTGGCCTTGTTCATGTGGATCGTGTCGCCGTCGGCGGTCGCGATGCCGGTCGAGTCCTGGCCCCGGTGTTGCAGAAGGGACAGCGCGTCATAGATCTGCTGATTGACGGGCTGTGATGAGACGATGCCCACGATGCCGCACATGCGGGGATGTTTCCTGCCGCTCAAGGAAAAGAGTCGCCCTTAGTCTATTCGCGCTCCGCTGGCCACGCTGCGTGCGGCAGTATTGACTCCATGACCACGAGCTATCGCGAGGCCGGCGTCGACACCGCCGCGGGCGATCTCGCGGTCGAACTCATGAAGTCGGCGGTCCAGAAGACCCACGGCCCCGAGGTGCTCGGCGGGGTCGGCGGATTTGCCGGACTTTTTGACGTGTCCTTCCTGAAGGCCTATCGTCGCCCGCTTCTGGCAACGTCGACGGACGGCGTCGGCACCAAGGTGGCGATCGCGCAGGCGCTCGACAAGCACGACACCATCGGCCAGGACCTCGTCGGCATGGTTGTCGATGACATCGTCGTTGTCGGCGCAAAGCCGCTGTTCATGACCGACTACATCGCCTGCGGACGTGTCGTCCCTGCGCGCATCGCCGATATCGTCGCGGGTATTGCGCGCGCGTGTGACGAAACCCGGACGGCGCTCGTCGGCGGCGAGACCGCCGAACATCCCGGGCTCCTCGGTCCAGACGACTACGACGTCGCGGGCGCGGCGGTGGGTGCGGTAGAGGCGGATGCCCAGCTCGGCCCGCACCTCGTGAAGGACGGCGACGTTGTCATCGCGATCGGGTCATCCGGGCTCCACTCCAACGGCTTCTCACTCGTGCGCCACATCCTGAGCAAGAAGGGCATCGGCTACACGGACCGGTCGGATGACCTTGCCGGAGTCGTCGGCGAAGTATTGCTCGAGCCGACCCGGCTGTATACCGCGCCACTGCTGCGTCTCATCTCCGACCCCGGCGTCGGTGTTTCGGTGCACGCACTCAGCCACATCACCGGTGGGGGCATTGCGGCCAATCTCGCCCGAGTCCTTCCGGTCGGAGCCTGGGCGGAACTCGACCGCGCATCCTGGTCTCCCGCGCCCGTGTTCCGGGTGCTGGCGGACCTCGGCGGCATGAAACTGACCGAGACCGAGGGCACCTGGAATCTCGGAATCGGAATGATCGCGGTCGTTGCCGCCGGGTCTCAGGATGCCGTGATCGAGAAGCTGGGAATCGATGGTTTCCCGGCGTGGGTCGCGGGGACCGTGAGCACAGTCCAGAGGTCGTTCGACGGGTTCGAGCAGGGCGCGAAGGGCGTCAACGGCGGAGCCGTTCGCCTCATCGGCGCCTACCCGCGCTAGACGAGCGCCAGGGAGTGAGCGCACCGTAAGGTCGGTGTCTGGCGTGACATGCCGCGGTCCGATGGGCAACACACCGCGCGTTTAACCCGTTGCCGACCTTGCGGCGATTCGGACCGCGATCGCCGCACAGGGGGCGGCGATCCAGACAGCACTACGCGGTACGGGACTCGCCGGCGTCCTCCGACGCGTCATCGTCGAGGTACTCGGCCCACTTGTCCATTTCAGGTGACACGGGGCCACTCGGTGTGTGGAGCTCGTTGGCGAGCGCACCGTAATTTGTGTCCGGGCTGTAGTACTTCAGGTCCCGGGCAACTTTGGTGTGCTTTGCCTTTTGACGGCCACGCCCCATGCGAGACCCCCTCTTTAGAAATGCGTTCAATCGACAGGTGAAAAGCTAGCGAT
>JAUZFP010000039.1 GCA_030838475.1 Actinomycetota bacterium | reverse complement strand
GCGGCGACCACGGGATGACGCCTAGCCCGTTTGCCTGTGCGGCGGGCAGGACCTCGACCTCGAGGTCACGCGTAATCAGGTTGTAGAGGGACTGCTCGCTCACCAGGCCCACCGAGTTGCGCTTCCGCGCGGCCTCCTGGGCGGTCGCAATGTGCCAGCCCGCAAAGTTACTGCTGCCGGCGTAGAGGATCTTGCCCTGGCTGATCGCGACATCAATGGCCTGCCAGATCTCGTCCCACGGAGTATCCCGATCGATGTGGTGGAACTGGTAGAGGTCCACGTAGTCCGTCTGTAGGCGTTTCAGGCTGGCATCCAGTGCGCGTCGGATGTTCAGAGCCGACAGCTTGCCCTCGTTTGGCCAGTCGCCCATCTCTCCGTACAGCTTGGTCGCGAGCACGGTCTTCTCGCGCCGACCGCCTCCCTGGGCGAAGTACCGACCGAGAATCTGCTCGGTCTCCCCAGGGGTCGTCCCGTAGCGATTGGCCGTATCGAAGAAATTGATGCCGCGCTCGTGCGCCGAATCCATGATCGAGTGGGAGTCGGCTTCGCTCGTCTGCGGACCAAAGTTCATGGTTCCGAGGCAGAGGCGGGAGACGGTGAGGCCGGAGCGGCCGAGATGCGTGTATTCCATGCTTCCAGCCTGCGGTCCGCGGCGTCATGTGTCCAACAGGAGATTCCGATTGGATTGAGTGCCGGGGGCACTCAATCCAGTTAGGCGCCGATCGTTGCGCCGAAGCGACTGGTCAGTGGGGAGCGGTGGATCTCGCGCAGTTCGTCGAGGCTCGACGTGAAGACATCCTGCAGTTCGAATGTGTCGCGCGAGTCGGTGACGCCGATGCGCAGCATTGGGTACCCGCGGCCCTCGCAGAGGCCCGCGAATCGAACGTCATCCTCGCGCGGCACCGAGACGATGACGCGTCCGGTTGACTCACTGAATAGCGCGGTGGCCAGGTCGACACCGTCACGCTCGAGGAGCTCGCCGAGCCAGATGCGCGCGCCCACTCCGAACCGGAGCGCACTCTCGATGAGCGCCTGGCCGAGGCCGCCGTCGGCGAGATCGTGTGCGCTGGAGATGATGTTCTGCTCGTTGCCGAAGCGGATCAGGTCGGCCAGTTTCTGCTCCTGGGCGAGGTCGACGACGGGCGGGTGGCCGCCGAGGTGGTCGTGGATGACCTCCGCCCAGGCGGACCCGTCCAGCTCCTCGCGGGTGGTGCCGAGGAGGTAGATGTTATTGCCCTCGTCCTGCCAGCCGGACGGGATGCGCTTGGCGACGTCATCGATGACACCGAGCACGGCGACCACGGGCGTCGGGTGGATGGGCACGTCACCGGTCTGGTTGTAGAAACTCACGTTGCCGCCGGTGACCGGGATCTCGAGCTCCATGCATCCGTCGGCGATTCCCTCGACGGCGCGGCTGAACTGCCACATGACCTCGGGGTTCTCTGGGCTGCCGAAGTTCAGGCAGTCGCTGACCGCCACCGGAGTCGCTCCCGTGACAGCGACGTTACGGAACGCCTCCGCGAGGGCGAGGCGAGCACCCTGGTACGGATCGAGCTGGCAGTAGCGACCGTTCGCATCCGTCGCGACAGCGAAGCCGAGGCCGCTCTCCTCGTCGACGCGCACCATCCCGCCGTCGTCCGGGAAACTCAGTGCGGTGTTGCCGAGGACGTAGGTGTCGTACTGGTTGGTGATCCAGCGCTTGTCCGCGAGGTTGGGACTGCCGAGAAGGCGGAAGACCTGGTCCTTCAGCTCGTCCGCCGAGGTCGGTCGGGCGAGGGTGGATGCCGAGTTCGCATTGAGTGCGTCGATCCAGGTCGGGTAGGCAACCGGTCGATCATAGACGGGTCCATCGACCGCGACGGTGCGGGGCTCGACGTTGACGATCTCCTCGCCGTGCCAGTTGATGATGAGGCGCCCAGTGTCGGTGACCTCGCCGAGGACGCTGGTCTCGACATCCCACTTCTCCACGACCTTCATGAACCCGTCGAGTTTCTCCGGGGTCACGATGGCCATCATGCGTTCCTGGCTCTCTGACATGAGGATCTCCTCGGCGGTGAGCGTGGGGTCGCGGAGGAGTACCCGCTCGAGCTCGATAAACATGCCGCCGTCGCCGTTGCTGGCGAGTTCGCTGGTCGCGCAGCTGATGCCGGCGGCGCCGAGGTCCTGGATGCCTTCGACGAGTTCCTGCTGGAACAGCTCGAGGCAGCACTCGATCAGGACCTTCTCGGCGAACGGGTCGCCGACCTGAACCGCCGGGCGCTTGGTTGGACCGCCGGCCGAGAAAGAGTCGCTCGCCAGAATGGATGCGCCGCCGATGCCGTCGCCGCCCGTGCGGGCGCCGAACAGGACCACCTTGTTGCCGACGCCTCGGGCGTTGGCGAGGTGGAGGTCCTCGTGCCGGAGCACGCCGACGGCGAGCGCGTTGACGAGCGGGTTGGCCTGGTAGACCGAATCGAAGTAGGTCTCCCCGCCGATGTTGGGGAGGCCGAGGCAGTTGCCGTAGAAGCTGATGCCGGAGACGACGCCGTGCACGACGCGCGCTGTGTCTGGGTCATCGATGTCGCCGAAGCGGAGCGCATCCATGACCGCGACCGGGCGTGCGCCCATCGAGATGATGTCCCGCACGATGCCGCCGACCCCGGTCGCTGCGCCCTGGAACGGCTCGATATAGCTGGGGTGGTTGTGGCTCTCGATCTTGAACGTGACCGCCCAGCCGTTGCCGACATCCACAACCCCGGCGTTCTCGCCCATCCCGACCATGAGGTTCTTGCGCATCTTCTCGGTGGTCTTCGTGCCGAACTGGCGCAGGTACGGCTTGCTCGACTTGTAGGAGCAGTGCTCGCTCCACATGACGGAGTACATGGCCAGCTCGCCGCTGGTGGGTCGGCGGCCGAGAATCTCGCGGATGCTCGCGTACTCGTCGGGCTTTAGTCCGAGGGCCGCGTACGGCTGCTCCCGCTCCGGTGTCGCCGCTGCATTGGTGACGGTGTCGACGGTTGCGCTCGTGGGGCTGCTCACTGGCGAAATGCTCCTGGGATCTTTGGCGTGACTCAATTCTACGGGTGACGCTGCGGCCCGGTTGCCCCGTGCGACCGCCGCGAATTGCCCCGAATCGACGTATCCCGGCGCAGTTAGGTCGATTTGAGGCGATTCGAGGGGCCGGGACGCCATCCCCCCGCTGCAAGGGCGGATCGAACTCTCGCCACAGTGTCCGAGGTCGCAACGAACAGACCGTGTTTGCGCACTCGGACCACTCGCCATTCCGCTGCGACAAAGTCCTCGACGCGGCGGATGTCACGGTCGTACTGTTTATCGCTGGTGCGATGGTTGTCCCCGTCGTATTCCACTACGGTCCGCCACTCCGGCCACACGAGGTCGCCACGGCCCAACAGCCGACCCGGCCTGCTCGTAACGCCGACGTTCAGTGACGGCTCGGGAATTCCTGCGCGGACGAGCAGCAACCGAAGGAGCGTCTCTGGTCGAGACTCCGCTCCAACTCGGGCGAGTGACAACGCCCGCTCCAGCGCTCGCGACCCTCGCCCTGAATAGGCCTGCGCACGGGCACCGAGCGACTCAAGCGTGGCATACGGGCGAGGATCATGCGGGTCAAGAACGTGGGGGTCGAGTACGAGATGGTCCGTCACAGCGACTAGCTCGTCGAGCGGAATGAGCGTGGACAGCGAAAGCCAGGTGGACGCCACATCGCTAACCGGAAAGCCATAGCGAGTGACGATGCGCAAGTGAGGGTCGCTGGAGCGGTGCCCTGCAACACCTCGACCTCTGGGAGCGTTGTGCGGCGCGAGCACGGACACGTCGAGCTGCTGGAGCGTGGCGCTGCGCGGGAGTGGGCACCTCCACAAGGCGGCGGCGGTGGCATGACTGAAAAACCGCTCTGTAGTGAGTAGCGGTGCGAAACGTGCGCACGCGGCAAGGGTGATTGCCAGATCGGAACGTTCGAGCGATTCCAAGTCGCGAAGAGCTCGTACACCGTGGAAAGGTCGCTCGAGATCACTCCCGCGAAGGCGGCCCTCGCCAATGCCGAGATCTCGTCCGCTGCCGTACAGGAAGGGTCGCTCTGCGAGTGCTCGGGGCAGTCGGACTCGTTTTGGCATCCTGCGAGAATGCCGCATACGCGGTGACCGCCCTCGCGATCTTCCACAACAGCTGCCGAGTTTCCCCATATCGACACATGCAACGACAATTGGGTCGATTTGGGGCAACTCGCGGGCGGTAGCGTGGCGGGATGGGCGCGACCACGGTGCTGGGCGGTACGGGATACGAGCCCGAGTTGGTCGCGGCGTTGACGCGCGCCACCGAGGAGGCCGCTCTTGCCGCGCGGGCGTGGGTCGGCCGCGGCGACAAGGATGCGGCGGACGGCGCAGCAGTTGCGGCGATGCGGTCGGCCCTGGTCGACGCGCCCTTCGACGGGTTCGTCATCATCGGCGAGGGCGAGAAGGATGCCGCCCCGATGCTCACCAACGGTGAGCGGCTCGGCAGCGGCGGGATTCCCTACGACATCGCGGTCGACCCGCTCGACGGCACCAGACTCGTGGCCGAGGGCCTCCCTGGCTCCATCGCGGTCATTGCACTGGCGCCCCGCGGCACCATGTTCGACCCGGTGGGCGTCTTCTACATGGACAAGGTGATCTGCGCGGCGGTCGGACGCGGGGTGGTCGACATCCGTCGGCCGGTCGCGGACAACCTGACCGCGCTTGCGGTCGCCTCCGGCAAGCGGGTCTCAGAACTGGTGGTCGTGGTTCTCGACAAGCCGCGCCATGTCCGACTGATCGCGGAGATCCGCGCGGCCGGGGCAACCGTCACGCTGGTCGGTGAGGGAGACATCACTGCCGCCGTGCGCGCGGCGTCCGGCGAGGTCGATCTGGTTCTCGGGGTCGGCGGAACGCCCGAGGGAATCGTCGCCGCCTGTGCGATTCGGGCCCTTGGTGGCTTCATGCAGGCGCGGCTCGCTCCCCAGTCGCCGGAGCAGAACCTCCGCGCGCTCACGGGAGGTCACGATCTCGAGCACGTCCTCGAACTCGAGGAACTGGTCGCCAGCGATTCCGTGCTGTTTGTGTCGACGGTGGTGTGACGGCAACACCTCGGTAACGTGGTGCGCAGGAACTGAAGGAGCACCCGAATGTTCGAATGGAAATCCTGGCTCGGTCTCGGGGCCGCCGTGGCGATCGCGCTCGTCGTCGCTCTTGCCGCCATCGTGATTACGGCCCTTATTACGCGAGCCGCGAGCCGTCGACGCGAGGGAGCGCAGCTGCTTCTCGCGAAGGCGCGGCACCCCTACCGACTTCTCCTGATCGTTGTCGGCCTCTGGATCGCTGCCGCCTTCACCTTCCCGACCGTCGCCGGGCTGCCCAACCTGTACAGCCAGGTGAATCACGGGTTCCTGATCGCGACGATCATTCTGTCGACCTGGCTGATCAGCGCCCTTCTCGGCTATGGCCTCGCGCTCGCGGTCGTTCGGTACGACGTGGCCGTGCCCGACAACCGCAACGCTCGCCGCGCGCAGACCCAGATTCTGATCGTCCGTCGACTGGTCGTGGTGATTGTCGTCATCGTGGGTTTCGCCTCCGTTCTCCTCACCTTCCCGGGCGTCCAGGCCCTCGGCACGAGCGTGCTCGCGTCCGCCGGCGTCGTCAGCATCATCGCGGGCCTCGCCGCGCAGTCCACCCTCAGCAACGTGTTCGCCGGTGTGCAGCTGGCCTTCAGCGATGCCATCCGGGTCGACGACGTTGTGGTCGTCAACACGGAGTGGGGTCGGATCGAGGAGATCACCCTCACCTACGTGGTCGTGCACATCTGGGATGACCGTCGCCTCGTCGTGCCATCGACCTATTTCACGAGCAACCCGTTCGAGAACTGGACGCGCACCAGCAGCCAGCTCCTCGGCGAGATCGACTTCGACCTCGATTGGCGGGTGAGTACTGCCGCGATGCGAACCCAGCTCGGAGTCATCCTGAAGTCGACCGCGAACTGGGACGGTCGCACGCAGGTGCTGCAGGTGACGGATGCGGTCGGTGGCTTCGTGCACGTGCGCATCCTGGTCAGCGCGAAGGACTCGCCCACCCTGTTCGACCTGCGCTGCTTCGTACGCGAGGCGATGGTGGACTGGGTGCAGCAGCAGAACCCGCAGACCATGCCGCGTACACGCATCACGATCACGGATGACGAGTCGCAACCGCGAAAGAACGATGCGCCGAAGACCGACCAGATCGGCCTGTTCACGGGCGACGACGGCGGGAAGCGGGCGAGCGAGTTCACCGCGCCGGTGCCCATCGTGCGCAATACGCCGGGCGGAAACTGACTGCTAGGCGATCGCGCCGAGCGTAGTCATGACGCTCGCGAAGAAGCGGAGCCCGTCGGTGCCGGAGGACATGGCCTCCGCCGTGTCCGGGCCGAACCCGGGCTCGGTCGCGTGCTCCGGATGCGGCATGAGTCCCACAACGTTGCCGCGCTCGTTCGAGACTCCCGCGATGTCGTTTAGCGATCCGTTCGGGTTCACGTCGACGTAGCGGAACACGACCTGACCCTCGCCCTCGATTCGTTTCAGCGTCTCGGCGTCCGCCACGAAGCGGCCGTCGGCGTTCTTCATCGGGATGACGATGTCGTCGCCCGTCTCGAACGCGTTCGTCCACGCCGTGGTGGCGTTTTCGACCCGCAGCTTCTGGTCGCGTCGGATGAACTGCTGGTGGGCGTTGCGAGTGTGGGCGCCGGGCACGAGGCGAGCCTCGGCGAGGGTCTGGAAGCCGTTGCAGATGCCGAGCACCGGAACGCCCTTGCCTGCCGCGTCGATGATCTCGGCCATGATCGGCGAGTGGCTCGCGATAGCGCCGGCCCGCAGGTAGTCGCCGTAGCTGAATCCGCCGGGCAGGATGATCGCATCCACTCCCTCGAGGTCATGGGCGCCGTGCCACAGAGCGACCGGCGTTGCGCCCGCGATGCGAACCGCCCGCTGGGCATCCCGGTCGTCGAGCGACCCGGGGAAGGTGACGACGCCGATTCTCACGCGACCGTCACACTGACGACGTCTTCGATCACGGAGTTCGAGAACATGTCGACGGCGAGCTCGCGCACCTCTTCGAGGAGCGCGTCATCCACCGGTCGGTCGACCGTGACCTCGAAGCGCTTGCCGATGCGGACTCCCGAAAACTCGGTCTTGCCGAGCCGGGTCAACGCACCGGCGACGGCCTTGCCCTGCGGGTCGAGAAGTTCGGCTTTCGGCATGACTTCGACGACAATCGTGGGCATGCCAGCAGTCTATCTGAGGCTGAAATGGCTAACCGATGGCAATCCGGTAGTCGGCGCGCGCCGCCGTCGCCTCGATTACGCGGGCGTTCGCCTCGTCGGGACCGAGGGCCCATGCGCGCGCCGCCTCCGGGCTTTTCCCGAACCGCTCGTGCCGGGCGATCAGCCTCTCGATGCGGAGGTCCTGGGGGATGTCGATGAAGAACGTGAGGTCGAGCAGGGGCACCACGCGTTCCCAGCCACCCGAGTCGAGCAGTAGGTAGTTGCCCTCGATCACTACGCACGGGGACTCGGGAGCGATGCCGATCGCATCGGGGATCGGCTCCTCGATCTCGCGATCGAAGCCGGGGACGAGTACCTCGCGCCCAGTGTCTCCAAATCCACGGCGGATCGCGACGAGCGTTGCGCGAACGCCATCGACGTCGAAGGTGTCGGGAGCGCCCATCCGGTCGCGGCGTCCCAGCTCGGTGAGGCGCGACTGGCTCAGGTGGAAGCCATCCATTTGAACGAGCGCGGCGCGGGGATAGAGCGATTCGACCAGCTGCTCGGCGAGCGTCGACTTGCCCGCGCCTGGCGCCCCGGCAATACCTACGACGATTCGGTGATCCGAGTGGATGGCCGCCGCAACGATGTCGACCACCTCATCCACCGTTCGGAGAGTGCGCACAATTCGAGCGTAGCGCTCAGGCTCGCGACGAAACCCGGATGAGGTTGGCCCATGGGTCGTCGAACGCTACCGTCTGCCCGTCGTTCCGGGTCGCGATGCCGAAGTGGGTCATCCGCTCGGTGAGTGCGCCGACATCGTCGGCGGAGGGCACCACGATATCGACCTCACCAAGACCGAGCGTGCGGGAACGGCGCCCGGCCCCGCGGCTGTTCCAGACATTCATCGCCATGTGGTGGTGGTACTTGCCGGCGCTGACGAAAACGGCCTGGCCGGGGATCTCCACCATGGTCTCGAATCCGAGCCGGTCGGCGTAGAACTCGCGCGCGGATTCCGTGTCGCCCACGGAAAGATGAACGTGTCCGACCGCGGCGCCGCCGAGGATCGGATCGTCGATCCCCTCCGGCGTGAGGTTCTGGGAGAGAAACTCGTTCGGGTCAAGGGCGAGGCTGCCCATCTCGATCGTGCCGTGCGTCCAGCTCCACTGGCTGCGGTCGCGGTCCCAGTACAGCTCAACCCCGTTGCCCTCCGGGTCGGTGAAGTAGAACGCCTTCGAGACCAGGTGGTCCGCGCTGCCGGTGAACGATCCGGGATGCTTACGAGCCGTCGAGTACACGGCCGCCGCGAGCGCCGCCTCGGTGTCGAACAGGATGGCGGTGTGAAACAGTCCCGCGTCGCGCGGACCAGCATGGCGCAGGGTCGGCGAATTCTCGAGGATGATGACCGGGTTCGCACCGCGGCCGAGCGTGACGCGATCGCCGTCTGAGCCAAGCACCTGCAGTGCGACGGCGTCGCGGTAGTAGGCGATCATCGCGTCCAGGTCCGCGACGAGTAGGGTCACCGGACCCATGGCGGTGTCCGCGGCGAGCAGGTCGGCGGAGGTCATGCTCCATTCAACCGGGTTGGACCGCGGATGATTCCGAAGCGTTCGCTAGTGCGCGGGCGGGGTCAGAACCGTGTCGATGAGATAGACGGTCGCGTTAGCGGTGTGGATTCCGCCGCAGATCAGGCTGGCCCCATTCACCTTGATGTCCGCACCGGTTCCGGTGATCGTGAGCGAGCCACCCTGCAGGGTCGGCCGCGCGCCGGCGACGCTGGCAGGGAGAAACTGGCCCGCAACGACGTGGTAGTTGAGGATGCCGGTGAGTTTTGCGGCGTTGGATGACAACTTGTAGGACGACAACGTGGCCGCCGGGAGCTTCGCCCAGGCGGAATCGACCGGCGCGAAAATCGTGAATTGTGCAGCATTCAGCGAGGCGACTAGGTTCACCTTCGCATTGGTCTTTCCCGAGACGGCCGAGTTGAGGGTGGTGAGCAAGGGGTTGCTGGCTACTGCCGTGGCAACCGGACTCAGCGCCATTCCGTCGATCGAACCCGGTCCGGTCGGCGTCTGTGCGGTGTATGCGGCACAACCGGTGCCGACAAGGTCGGCGCTGGGCGATGCGGTCGAGGTTGCCGTTGGCTTGGGGAGAACGTGGGGGATGACAATGGGTGCAACCACGGGAGCGGGCGACAGGATCGGGATCGCGAGCACTCCGGCCACGATGAGGATGCTGCCGATTGCAACACCGAATTCTGTTCTGGCCACGGAACACTCCTGAAGGTTGCGGAACGGTAGCTCTCATCTTCGCAAGTTCGACTGGGCCAGAGGCTACCCGAGTGCGCCCCCAGTTCGGGGCAGGGACCCTCGGGCTATCGGAGGACGAGCTCGTAGCAGAGCGAGTAATCGCTCGCCGCGTAGTATCCGAAGTTCGGGACGCGGACATACCCCTCGCGCTCGTACAAACGGATGGCGTCCGGCTGTCGATTGCCGGTCTCCAGCACGAGGCGACTCCAGCCGAGCTCATCGCGGGCGATTCGCTCCAGCTCGTGCAGCACCGCAGTGGCAACACCGGCGCCGCGCCGGTCGGCGACCACGAACATCCGTTTGATCTCACCGTGCTGCTCGTCGATCCCGCGCAAGCCGCCGCAGGCGATGGGGGTCACCGCGTCATCATCGAACGCGATCAGGAACCGGGTCATGTCGTCCGCGGTCGGTGCCGGTCCCGGCTCCGAGTCGGGGTCGTCGTACCGGATGGTGAGTTCCGCGCGTTGCGCCGTCCTGAGGGTGACGCCGGCGGGGTCATCCCACTCGGCCTCCCGGATGATCACCTCGTGAGCCGGTCGACCAGGTCCCGGTATCGCGCCGCCGTCTTCTCGACGATGTCTGCGGGCAGAGGTGGAGGCGGCGCATCGGAGGAGGGGTCCCAGTGCGCCTTCATCCAGTCGCGGACGATCTGCTTGTCGAAACTGGCTCCGCGGTTGCCGCTCGCATACACCGCGGCGTCCCAGTAGCGACTGCTATCCGGAGTGAGCACTTCGTCGGCGAGCGTTACGGTGCCGTCCTCCGCTGCGCCGAACTCGAACTTGGTGTCGGCGAGAAGGATGCCCCGACTCTCGGCGATCGTGGAGGCGCGGCCGAAGATGGTGAGCGTCAGGTCCCGCAGGGCGGTCGCGTTGTCGAGCCCGATGAGTTCGGCAGTGCGCTCGAACGTGATGTTCTCGTCGTGCTGGCCGAGCGGCGCCTTCCAGGCAGGGGTGTAGATCGGTTCGGGGAGGCGGTCGCCGTCGGCGAGACCGGCAGGAAGCTCGACTCCGCAGACGCTCT
>JAUZFP010000126.1 GCA_030838475.1 Actinomycetota bacterium | reverse complement strand
CAGCTCGCCGACGTCGACCTCGAGTACCTCGCCAAGCTCCTGACCACGCGGGTTATCACCCCTGGCCAGGGCCAGCCGGTCGAACAGGTCGCCGAGCACTACGTCGATCCGGCAAACCTCGAACTCGTGCGAAACGTCGTCGCCCAGGTGAGTGAGGAGTACCTGGTCGACCTCAACGACGAGGGCTTCATGGTTCGGCTGGCCCTCCACCTCGGCAACCTGGTCGCCCGCGCTCAGGACAACTCGTTCTCGAGAAATCCGCTCGTGCGCTCGATCAAGACCTCGTATCCGATGATCTACGACGTCGCCGTCTTCATGGCGTCGCAGATCCAGCGCGCCAAGTCGATCACGATGAACGACGATGAGATCTCGTACATCGCGCTGCACCTCGGGTCATTCCTGGAGCGCCAGTCCCGACGCGAGGAACGGCTCACGGTGGCCATCGTGTGTCCGGGGTACTACGACATGCACACCATCCTTCGCGAGCGCATCGAGTCGGCACTCGGCTCGGAACTCTCGGTCGAGGTGGTGGTCACCCGTACCGATATCGACTGGCTCGACTTCTCGACCGACCTCGTGCTCACGACGATCGCGGCCCGTGGCGGAAGCGACAACGTCGTGGTGATCCAGCCGTTCCTCACGGATGGCGACATCGACAACATCCGTCGCGCGATCACCCGGGTTCGCCGACACCGCCGCCGCGCACAGATCAAGGATGACCTACTCCTCTACTTCTCCGACGGTCTGTTCCTGCGCAACGCGGTCGCCGACTCCGAGGTGGAGATGATCCGCAGGCTCGGGGCGCTGATGGTCGAGCGGGACATCATCGACCAGAGCTACGTCGACGGCGCCGTCGAACGCGAGCTGATGTCATCCACCGCGTTCACCGACACGATCGCGGTCCCGCACGCCATGGTCATGAGCGCGTCGCGCACATCCATCGCTATCGCCGTCAACGAGACACCGATGAAGTGGGGCGACAACCGGGTCAACGTCATCGCTCTCATCGCCTTCTCCTCGAGCGGGCGCAGTTCGTTCCAGGAGGTCTTCGACCAGTTCGTCGAGGTCTTCGCGGACCGGGGCGATGTGCTCGAACTCATCAAGCGCTCAACCGACTTCGCGACGTTCATCGAAGAACTCGTGCACGTCATCGACAAGTAGCCTCAGCGCGAGTCTTCCTCGCCGCGTCGGAGCATCCGCCTGACGCTGAAGAATGTCACGACGGCGATGAGCGCGAGAAGCGCCCACACAATCGTGAGCTGCACCGGTGGAAGGGATGCCACCGCCACGTGTGTTGCACGGGTTGCGCTCGCCGCGGCGGCGACATGCGTCGGCGGCACGGCGAGAGCCGCGGATGTCGCCACCGGGGCGAGAAACACTCCGGCAACGATTACGGTCACGAAAACGAAAGTTTTGTACATCCAACTGACCTCTCAGTCACAGTTCCTGATCACAGACGCATGGCGCTTCGCCCGGTGGTTAATCCGGACTCAACCAAGAGACCGCGCCAAGTCCCGGTCATGACGGCGTGAGCGTGCCCGCGGCTCACCCCAGTTAGGGGGTCAGCCACGTCGCCCAGTCAGTCGAGAGGGGCGTACTCGCAGGCCTCGTTGTTGTCTTTGGGGTTCGGCTCGGCGGGCCACAGAGCGACCTTCGGCGCAGCAGCCAGCGCGGCGGCACCGACCTGAAGGTTGCAGTTACCCATCGAGATCAGGTCGGTCGGAAAGGGAGTGTCCTGGTTGTCGATGTCGTCTGTGACATACCAGCCGTAGACGCCGTTGTACCACCCAACGCCGCCGGGGCCTCCGGCGGGATTACTCGCCGGCGATACCGCGGCAATTCCCGTCGCCGAGCTCGGGATGACGATGGGAGGCTGCGGTCCGCACCCGACAAGTTCGGGCGACGGGGCGTATTGGCCGGTCCAGGCTTCCTCGCTCGCGAGGACCATGCCAATGCCCAGCGGCGAATACTGCGTCCATGCTGGCGAACCAGCGCGAAGTGTTGCGGTGGCCGTCGCGGGAAGGCCCACGGCCTGCGGAAAGTTGGCGGGGTAACCGTCATTGCCGCAGATCTTCACCAGGAGCGCCTTCTGCGCCGAGGTGAGAGCGGCGGGGACGTAGACGGTCTCGACCAGGTCCACGACGGCGTGGCTCTTCAGGTCGGTCGCGGTCGCGGTGATGCGGAACAGAACGTTGGCAGGAAGTGGGCTGGGCGTGGGGGTCGGTGTCGCGGTGTGAGCTGCGCTCCCGGTCGGAGTGGATGGTGAGTGCGCAATCGTCCCGGTGCCACCTGAGCCGTTGTTGACGTGTGACGACGAGCCGTGCGTTGGCGACGCCGTCGCGCAGCCGGTGAGCGTCGCAACGAGAAGGGCTGCCGCGATGGATGCTGTGGTCGCGACAAGGGGGATCGTGCGGAGCATTGGTCTCCCGATCTGGTGGGTAAGCCACACTGTAGTGGGGTGGCGCGCCGTTCGATCTAAGTAGTCGGTACGGAGATCTCCGCGCTTGGTCGCGCAACGTGCCCGTAAGCGTCGCAAGCGGGAATCAACTTTCTGCAAGAACTTGCAGCATGTCATCGGACATTGCCCAATCCATTCCCCGAGACCGCGCCAAAACGCTGTTTGCAAGCAATTGCAGTAGGCAATTACGCGGTTTAGCAAACAAATTGCGAGGTTCATTAAAACTCTTGCGTGGCGCTCGGCAACGGGAATAGCTTGCGAGAAGGCGACCCGAAGCTCAGTTCGGTGGCCCTCGCCATCGAACTCATCTCAGTGAAGAGAGTGAGTTGACATGCGTCCATCGACGTACGCGCCCGTCCAGCCGGTTCTGCCGCCGGCATCCACACCGCCCATCGGCCAGCCGCCGGGTGGGCTGCGATATCGACGACGAGCAGCTGCACTCACGGCCATTGCCACGATCGTTGGGTCCGCATTCGCGCTCGGCTTTCCGGCGGCGGCAAACGCTGCCGTGACCGGTGGCTCGGGTGCGACCCTGCCCTACGTCGAACAACAGGCCGAGACGGCCGCGACCAACGGCAGCATCATCGGCCCGAGCTACACGCAGGGGCAGCTCGCGGACGAGGCATCCGACCGCAAGGCGGTGACGCTGTCGGGCCAAGGCAAATACGTCGAGTTCACGCTGACGCAGCCGACGAACTCGATCGATGTGCGCTACAGCATCCCCGACACATCGAGCGGCTCGGTATACACCGACCCACTCGGCCTGTACATCGGTGGCGTCTCGCAAACGCCGTTGACGCTGACCAACGCTTACAGCTGGTACTACTCGAGCTACCCGTTCCAGAACAACCCAGGAGCCGGGTCGCCGCAACACTTCTTCGACGAGGTGCACCGGCTGCTTGGGCAGACCTATCCCGCCGGCACCAAGGTGCGGCTGCAGGTTGACGCCGGGGACAACGCGTCCTCGTACACGATCGACCTCGCCGACTTCGAGCAGGTGGCCGCCGCGGCCAGCCAGCCCGCCGGTTCGGTCTCGGTCGTGAACTACGGCGCGGACCCGACGGGTGCGAACGACTCGACCTCGGCCTTCCAGTCCGCGGTCAACGCGAACACGGGCGGCACGGTCTGGATTCCGGCCGGAACGTTCAAGGTCACGTCGCACATCATCGTGAACAACGTCACGGTGATCGGCGCGGGAATGTGGTACTCGAACGTGACGGGCACCGGGGTGGGCTTCTACGGAAACTACGCGCCGAACCCGTCGAGCAACGTGCACCTGTCGAACTTCGCGATCACCGGCAACGTGCAGGAACGCGACGACAGCGCCCAGGTCAACGGCGTCGGCGGAGCTCTGTCGAACTCCACGGTGTCGAATATCTGGATCGAGCACACCAAGGTGGGCGCGTGGATGGATGGCCCGATGACGGGCCTGACCTTCAGCGGCATGCGGATCCGGGACACGACAGCCGATGGTGTCAACTTCCATAACGGCGTTACCAACTCGACGGTCACCAACAGCGACCTGCGCGAACTGGGCGACGACGGACTGGCGACCTGGGCTGACACCAATGCGGATGCGAACGACACGTTCTCGAACAACACCGTTCAGCTCAACCAGCTCGGCAACGGAATCGCGATCTATGGTGGTCATGACAACTTCGTGACCGGCAACCTGGTCGTAGATGATGGACTCAACCAGGGCGGCGGAATTCACGTCGCGCAGCGATTCGCGTCGACCACGCTGGGCAAGACCACGGTGTCGAACGACACGATCATCCGCTCCGGCGACCTCGACCCGAACTGGCAGTTCGGTGTCGGCGGTCTCTGGTTCGACGCTCGTGATGCCGCCATGTCGGGAGATGTCGAGGTGAGCAACGTGATCATCCAGCAGAGTCCGTTCGAGGGCGTGCAGTTCGTCTCGGGGTCGAGTATCACCAACGTCCACCTGACGAACGTGGCGATCAACGGCACGGGCACCTTCGCGGTGCAGAAGCAGGTCGGTGGTTCGGCCACCTTCACGAACGTCGTCGCGACGGGCATAAATGGTCCGGCCGGCACGTACGACTGCGGCGTCGGATTCACGATTACGGATGGCGGCGGCAACTCGGGTTACTCGACCAGCTACTGCGGTCCGTGGCCTGCACCGATCTACCCACCGGATGGCGGAACCCCTCCGCCACCCACCGGGCCGTCGCTGTCGTTCTCACCGTCGAGCCTGACATTCGGCAACGTCAACGTCGCCTCCTCGAGCGCGACACAGACCGCGACGCTGACTAACACCGGCACCGCCGCGGGCACGATCTCCGGCATCACCAAGACGGGTGACTACACCGAGAGCTCGACCTGCGGGTCTTCTCTCGCGGTCAACGCCAGCTGCACGGTGACGGTCGGCTTCACGCCGACGGCGTCGGGCATCCGCTCGGGGACGGTGTCGGTCGCCAGCAATGCGACCAACAGCCCCACAGTGCTGTCGCTGTCCGGCTCCGGAGTCGACTCGTCGACGAACCTCGCGGCCGGCAGGCCGGCGAGTGCCAGCACGCAGAACGCTCCCTACGTCGCGTCCAACGTGACAGACGGAAACACCAGCACGTACTGGGAGAGCGTTAACGGCGCGTTCCCGCAGTGGGTGCAGGTCGACCTGGGATCGGCGACCTCCGTCAACAGGGTGACGCTCAACCTTCCGCCGGCGACGGCGTGGGCCACGCGCACGCAGACGCTGTCGGTGCAGGGCAGCGCGGACGGCAGTTCGTTTGGCACGCTCGCCGGGTCCGCGACGTACACGTTCGACCCCGCGACCGGGAACACGGTAACCATCCCGGTCACGGCCGCGAGCGAACGCTACGTACGGATCAACATCACGGCGAACTCGGGATGGACTGCGGGCCAGCTGTCCGAACTGCAGGTGTTCGGCGGCGGAACCACTCCCCCGCCCACGAGCGCGATCCTCGGGTTCACCCCTGGGAGTCTCGCGTTCGCGAGCACCAATGTCGGGGCAACGAGCGCGTCGCAGACGTCGGTTCTGAAGAACACCGGAACGGCTGCGGCGACGATCTCGTCGATCGCGGCATCCGGTGACTTCTCGCAGACCAACAACTGCGGCTCCAGCCTCGCGGTTGGCGCGTCGTGCACGGTGACGGCGACGTTCCATCCGTCGACACCGGGCAGCAGGACCGGCTCGGTGAGCGTTGCGAGCAACGCGACCGGTTCGCCCACCGTGCTCTCGCTCACCGGAACCGGTGTCAGTCCGACGGGGACCAACCTTGCGGCGGGCAAACCGGCGACGGCGAGCAGCTCAACGGATGTGTACCAGCCGGGCAACGTCACGGATGGAAGCACCAGCAGCTACTGGGAGAGCGCGAACAGCGCGTTCCCGCAGTGGGTGCAGGTCGACCTCGGTGCGGCAACGAGCGTGAGTAAGATCACGCTCGACCTGCCGCCGTCGACCTCGTGGGCGACGCGCACCCAGACCCTGTCCGTGCAGGGCAGCACCAACGGGAGTTCGTTCACGACCCTGGTCGCCTCGGCGACCTACACCTTCAACCCGGCCACCGGTAACACCGTGACCATCACCTTCACGAGCGCCAGCGAGCGCTACGTGCGGGTGAACATCACGGGGAACAGCGGATGGCCGGCCGGACAGGTCTCGGACTTCCAGATCTACTCGTAGGTCACTGACCGAGATCCACGCGGTGGCGGCTCGTGCTGTGCGGGCCGCCACCGTTGTACCCGCGGAAACCTGCGTAACGATTACTCACGAGAAAAACCCAGCATTCTCGCTACCCTTGGGGCGTCCCCACCAGACCTGGAGTCCCCATGCAGCGCACGAGCCTCACCGTGATCGTCGGTTCCGCGGCGATCCTGCTCGTTCTCGGGTCGCTCGTCGGATGCGCGGCGAAGGTGGCCGGCGCCGGCGGGGGCTCGCAGTCCCAGGTCCACCCCGGGGGTCTCAGCCATCCTTCGTCCCTGGCGAAACCGCCGACATCGACGCCCACCGCGACGGCGACCCCCAAGCCATCCGGTCCGCCTCCGCTGCCCGCGAACGCGCTGTTCCAGATCTCGGCCACCGTGAAATCGACCACCAACGGGGCGACGGCCGACCTCATCCAGACCGTGTACAAGCCCGTGCCGCAGAACACCGCGGATGCCGCGACCCTCGACTCCCAGTGCAACTTCGGTGGCGGGTACGACTGGAGGCAGGTGCATCCGAACTCGATTTTCCTGGACACCACCATGGTCGCAACGCTCCGAACCGGCTCGCCCGCGTTCCTTCCCGACGACCAGGTCGACTTCTTCTTCGCCGCCGGTTCGAGCGCCTACACGGGCGACTGGGCTCCGTTCGAGGCGGCCTGTGATTCGGAGTTCATCAAGCTGCCCGGGTCGGTGCACGGCGTCGCCCCCGTTCCGGCGGGCGATCCGATCCACGGAGTCGGCGGCTGGGCGTACACCCAGGCCAGCTATGGGTTCTGGGCCGGCGGAAACGATCCGGGCACCCCAGATTCGGGAGGCGCCGCCGTCGTCAGCAACTGCGTCATCCAGCTGAGTGCCGACGCGAAGGCCGCCGGTTCGGCCGAGGTCGCGTGGGCGACCCAGACCTACGTGACCACCAACGGATGCGTTTACAGCGCCTAGGAGAGTGAATGACATGCACACCACATTTCTGAAACCGACAATCATGGCGGCCGCCGCGATTCTGGCCGTTGCCGCCCTCGGCGGATGCTCAAGCCCGACGCCGGCCCACACATCCACGCACAACCACGCCGGCTCGGGGAACCCGGGCCAGGTCGCGAAGCCCCCGAAGAGCGCGACTCCGACGCCAACCTCGACATCGAAGCCGACCGCCAAGCCGGCCCGTCCGGCGCCGCTGCCCGCGAACGCGCTGTTCAGCATCAGCGCAACCGTTACCGCGAGCAATGGCGCGACGGCCGACCTCCTGCAGATCGTCTACAAGCCGATGGCGCAGGACGCTGCGGGTGTTGCGCTCCTCAATAGTCAATGCAACTACCCGGGCCAGCCCGACTTCCAGGGCCAGCCGACGTGGCAGGCGCAGTACCCGAACTCGAAATTCATGAACATCACGATGACGGCGACGATGCACCCCGGATCCCCGGCATTCCTGCCGGGCGATGCGGTCAATTTCGAGTTCGGTGCCGGCGGGGTGTCGGCCTATACGGGCGCGTACCAGACGTTTGAGGCGTACTGCTCCCCCGGCTACATCACGATCCCCGGGACGATTACCGGAGTCGCGACCGTGCCCTCGAGTGACCCCGCGCACGGCCTCTGGGGCTGGGATACGAATCCCGCGGCCTACGGCTTCGATGGTGGGGGCAATGATCCAGGCGAGCCGGATTCCGGCGGCACCGCCGTCGTCAGCAACTGTGTGGTGCAGTTGAGCGCGGATGCGAAGGCGGCCAGCCCGATCATCGCCGCCTGGGCTACGCAGCCGTACGCCCAGGTCAACGCTTGCGACTATCGAGCATAAAGGGGCCGGGCAGTAACCTGAGCAGCAAAACAGAACCCGACCGCCGAAGGGGCCGGCAATGAATAGTTCGATTCCTGGTGCAGGGGTATCCGTGACGATCGCGGTGCTGGTCGTGGCGCTGCTGGGCGGATGCGCGCCCGCGACGACGTCGAAGGCGAAGCCCGGACACGCGCATACAACCTCGTCCTCATCGAGTACTCCCACGCCGTCTCCGACCGCAAAGGCGCCCGATCTTGGCCCTCTGCCCGCGAACGCCCTGTTCCGGATCAGGGCTACGGTCACCGAGCCGGGCGGCGCGATGGCCGACCTCGTTCAGACGGTCTTCGCTCCGGCGGCACCGACCGCATCCGACACCGCACTCCTGAACGCGCAATGCAACTTCGACGGCCAACCAACCTGGCAGTCGAACTATACGAACCCGCTCTATGTCACGACCACCGTCACGGCGACTTTGCGGACCGGGTCGAAGCCGTGGTCTTCGGATGACCAGGTCGCGAGTTATTTCCTGGGTGGGGCATCCGCGTTCTCGGGCTCATACGAGGGTGCGCAGGCTCCATGCGCCGACGGCTACATCACCATCCCGGGCACCATGCACGGAGTTGCCGCGGTGGACTCGAGCGATCCGGCGATGGGCACGTACGGCTGGGCGAGCCAGTTCGGCGACTACGGATTCGATGGCGGCGGCAACTACCCCGACGCCGAGGAATCGAGCGGCACCGGCGTGGTCGGTGACTGCGCGATCGAGGAGAGCGCCGCCGCGAAGGCGCTCGGCGGCGTGATCGAGGGCTGGCTCACCCAGCCGTTCGATGCTCAATACGGGTGCGTCTTCCAGGGCGCCGACCCGGCGTAGCCTCGCGGGCGATCAGCCCACGATTCGACGGATGTCGTTGGCCACGATGCGGAGATCGTTCCCCAGTTGGTGCCCACCCGATGTAGTGCGCGTCACCGCGCCGGGGATCGCGCCGGCGTAGAGATCGCGGTGTGCGAACGGGATGGTGTCGTCATCCTCGCTGGCGTACAGCAGAACCGCGGCGTCCGCCGGCAGGCGTTCGCCGAACCGTTCCGGCAGCTCGAACCCCTCGAACACCCACGCGGGATCGCCGGATGGAAACGGGGCCGCAATGATGCAGAGGGCCGCGATCGGAACCTCGATCGGTTCGCTCGAGAGGTAACGGATCACGAAGTAGCCGCCGAGCGAATGGCCCACAACCACGACGGGTGCCGTCGCGCGAGTGATCGCGTCCGCGATAGCCGGTCGCCAGCCTTCGTAGTCGGGATTGTCTTCATCGGGCATGGCGGGGAAATCCACCGGGAACCCGTCGCCGAGGTCACGGGCCAGGCTGTCGGCGAGCTTCGCATCCGCATCGCGCGCACCCGCGCCGCCGCCCTGGATGAACACGATGCTGGTCAGGGCCCACCTCCGATCTCTCTTCCAACCTATGTGGATGCTCCATCCCCGGCAATCGGACTTCGGCCCGCTGTCTGCGGTCGCCGATAGGTTGACCGAATGAGCAACCCCCCGCCCGCCCGCCGGCCCGAGTACGACGTCTCGAAGCGAGTAGCTCTCGTCATTGGGGCAAGCAGGGGCGTTGGCCGCGGGATCGCGATCGGCCTCGGCGAGGCGGGCGCGACCGTGTATGTCGTCGGGCGGACCGAAGAGGAGGGCTCATCTGCGTCAACCCTCCCTGGCACGGTGCACTCCACCGCCGCCGAGGTGACTGCGGCGGGCGGCCTGGGAATCGCCGTCCCCGCAGACGCGTCCCGCGACGAGGAAGTCGCCGCGGTGATCGACCGGATCGAGGCGGAGCAGGGTCGACTCGACATCCTGGTCAACGCCGCCTGGGGCGGCTACGAACGGTTCACGAACGGTGGCCTGGTATTCGGCCCGTTCTGGGAGCAGCCGCTCTCCCTCTGGGACTCGATGAACCGCGTCGGCGTGCGCAGCGACTACGTCGCATCCGCCCTCGCCGTGCCGTTGATGATCAGGTCCGGCGAGGGCGTCATAGTAAGCCTCTCCTCGTTTGCCGGTCAGGTGTTCATCCCACCCGTCGCCTACGCCGTCGCACACACGGCCATCGACTGCCTTGCCCGCGACATGGCCGAGGAGCTGCGCCCACACCGCATCACCTCGGTGTCGCTGTACCCGGGCCTCGTCTTGACCGAGAGCGTCACTGCGTCGATCGAATTCTTCGCGGACGAGCTCAACCGAGAGACCCCACTCTTCATCGGGCGGGTGGTTGCCGCGCTGGCAGACGATCCCGAACGCTTCGACAAGACCGGTCGGTGGCTGGTCGGCGCCGAACTCGCCGACGAGTACGGGGTCGTGGATGAGAACGGGCACCGGCCGACGTCCAACCGGAGTCGGCACCTCCCCGTGTAACTCGGCTCATGCATCCTGTGTGTGTCTTTCAATCGCTACGCGATCGAAAGACGGGACAGGATTTGACTCCCCTACTGAGCCGCCAAAATATCGCGTCGCGACATTTTGGACTGCGCAGCGGGGGCCCACGAGCAGCTTCGCGTCCTGGCCACGGAACGAAAAAGAAAAGGCCCCGCTTTCGCGGGACCTTTTCGTTTTCGTTGACGTGGTCGCTGCGTATTCCAACCTAACTCACCCCTATAAATCCACGGCTGAGCTGCGTCAAATCCTCGAGAAAGCGTGCCAGGGCGGCCGCACAGCAGATTCGGGCCGATCAGGAGTACGAGCTCTTCGCCGCCGGCTGGGCGATGAAACCATCGCGCAGATCGTCGCGGCGTACAAGGCTGGCACACCAACAACCAAGCTCATGGCGGAGCACCACATCAGCAAAGCGGGCATCCTCAAACTCTTGTCCGATGCTGGTGTCTCGATGCGTAGGCAAGCGCTCACTGTCGAACAGATGAGTGAAGCGGCCGAGCTATACCGGTCCGGGCTCCCCCTTGCCAAGGTCTCGGAACAGCCAAAGCTCCCCCACGAGAGTATCCGGCGAGCACTCGTTGACGCCGGGGTGGAAATGCGGCCGCGGGGTCGCCCACGAAGCTAGGCCGCAGTGTCGTCCTTGTCGCGCTGCTCCTTGGGCCGCGCATCCATGATGGCAATCAGTGCTCGGCTGAGCTTGTGTGTATCGACCTTGGGATTGCGGACAGCGTGAATCACGACTCGACGCGATCCTTGCTTGACCGGATGGCGACGAGCGGCACGATTGGCGATCGGTCGTGCTGGCTCCGGCGAGGGCGCATCGAGGAAGGGAAGGGCGCTTTGATACGCTCGGCCAGCTTTCTGTGGCAGCGACGGGAAACTCTTCGTCACCTCGCTACGGTGGCGCAGCGCTGCTTCGTCGTCGATAGGTTCGGTCGGAGCGAAGTAGTCGTGCAGATCCATCTGCTCCTGACTCTCAAGCCGACTAAACGCCCGGGCATGCTGGTCGATCCAGTTGGCTCGCAGCCGTTCACGTTGATAGAGGTACTGTGCGTTGGTGCAGCGTGGCATGAGTCGTTCTCCTGTTTAGTTATGCGCACGAGTGTGAACGATAGGTGACTAGACCACAATATGTAGTAGTCGAACTGGTCGGTCGACCACTATATGTTGTATAATCGTTGGTTACTATGAGACGTGTCCTTTCGATCGACGGTGGCGGCATCAAGGGGGTATTCCCTGCGGCTTTCCTTGCCGACCTCGAGGATGAGCTCGGGCAGCCGATCGCGTCCTACTTCGACCTCATCGCCGGGACGTCGACGGGCGGGATCATCGCAATCGGACTGGGTCTCGGCATCCCGGCTCGAGATATCCTTCGTTTCTACGAGGAGAAGGGCCCGGAAATTTTCCGAGGTGGCAAAGGCCTCGGCCGGCTCAAGCAACTGGTATCGGCCAAGTACGATCCGGAACCACTGCGAGCAGCTCTCACGGAAGTCTTCGGCGATCGAAAGATTGGTGAGAGTTCAACTCGCCTCATGATTCCGTCGCTGAATCTGGAAACCGGTGAAGTCCATGTCATCAAGACTGCGCACCATGCCCGGTTCGAACGGGACTACAAGCTATCTGCGGTTGATGCCGCAATGGCGACTGCGGCTGCACCCGCATACTTCCCGACACATCGACTTGCGGCAGGAATCCCTCTGGTGGACGGTGGAATGTGGGCCAACAACCCGATGGGCCCAGCGGCCGTGGAGGCCTTGGGCATCCTCGAGTGGACAAAAGGTGACGTTCGTCTACTGAGTGTCGGCTGCACAGACGAGGCTTTCACCATGAACGCTGACCGCTCACGACACCTCGGTCTCAACTATTGGGCCACCAGATTGGTGAATACCTTCATGGCGGGTCAGTCGTCCTCTTCCATAGGGACCGCCCAATTGTTGCTTGGCCACGACAACGTGGTCCGCATATCTCCAACAGTTGGTCGCGGTCGCTTCAAGCTCGACGGTGTTGACGGTATCCCTGCCCTTCGCGGGCTCGGATCCGATCGATCTCGAACCGAGTCGCCAAAGCTCAAACCTGCGTTTTTTGACAAACCAGCCACAGCGTTCAAACCGCTTCGCAGCCTGACTCCCATAGAGAACGGAGTCTCCCAATGAAGCTGATCAAAAGCTTCGACGCGTTCTTGAAGAACAAAGTTAACCTGAGCGATGCGCGCATCGACATGCTCGACGCACGTGTCGAAGCGGTCACGAACTTCCTCCAGACCGGAGACGACGAGTTCGCAATCAACTTCATCGACGTCATCCCGCAGGGTTCATACGCCCACCGAACCATCATCAATCCGGTCGCCGTAGGCGATGAGTTCGATGCTGACGTTTTGCTTGAAATGGAGGAGGTCGACGGTTGGGAAGCCGAGGATTACGTCGAGGCGCTTTACAAGAAGTTCCACGACAACTCAACGTACAAAGACATGGTCGGTCGACATGACCGGTGCGTAAAAGTCGACTACGCGAACGAGTTCCACATCGACGTCGTCCCTTACCTGGAACGACACGGTCAGCACTTCATTACGAACCGCATTACCAACGAGTTCGAATTGACCAACCCGGAGGGCTTCAACGACTGGCTCGACGGACGCAATCGCCTCGCCAGCGGTTACCTCGTGAAGGTCATCCGTTTGGTGAAGTATCTGCGCGACTACAAGAGCAACTTCTCCGTCAAGTCGGTGATCCTCACGATCCTGCTGGGCGGTCGCGTCAACGACGCCGCGGCTTGGGGCACCACGGTCGAGTACTCTGATCTGCCCACCGCACTCAAGAACATCGTCGGCGCCCTCGACGACTACTTGCAGGCGAACCCCGCAGCGCCTAGCATCGACGATCCCAGCGAACCCACCGAGAACTTCAACCACCGAGTCGACCCAGACGAGTACGTCAACTTCCGCGCGAAGCTCCACCTCTATCGCGGCTGGATCGACGACGCCTACGACGAAACCGACGTCGAAGAGAGCAAGGCGAAATGGCGCAAGGTCTTCGGCGACAGCTTCGGAACCTATGCCGCAGTGAAGAAGAGCCTTGAAGCGCACCGGGGCGTCACTGGCGTCACAGATACCAATGAGGAGATCGCGACCAAGTTCTCAGCCATCCGCATCGACCCACAAGTGCGCCTAAAACTGAACGGAACCGTCAAGAGGCGGAAAGGATTCCGCGACTATGAGCTCGGCCGTGTCGGCAACTTCGTTCCCCGCAAACTCAACATCGAGTTCCGGGCCTCCCACAACATCGCCGTGCCATTCGATCTGTACTGGAAGGTACGCAACACCGGCACCGAGGCCATAACCGCGAACGCAATCCGTGGGCAAATCGTCAAGGACGGTGGCTCGCTAAGTCGCACGGAGCCGACTGCCTACCGTGGACACCACTTTGTCGAGATCTACGCCGTCATCAACGATGTCGTGATCGCCATCGACCATCGCGACGTCATTATCAAATGAGGCTTCGAGCATGCTATTCGGGTGGTTCAGCATGAGATGCCGACACCCTTCGTCGCGCGTCGATAACTGAGAATTGAAGCGTCTTACCGGTGGCGGAGGCCACCTGTGCAACTACGTTGGGTAGAGCTCGTAGGCGAAGGTCAGATGGCTTGTTACTCCGGAATCGCAATGCAATGTACCAACCTTCCTCCGAGTGGTCCGACATTAGATAGCTCGGCAATTGGGTGGCCGTTCATTTCGGGGACGTCGATCCCCAGGCGTCTCACAACCAGATAGCTGCCTTAATTGGGAAAGAGCTCAGTTCCCCGGCGACCGCGCTCAGGCAAGGAGCTCTGGAAGGAAAGTTCCAAGCGGCTGAGACGCGAGCGAGACGGCTTGAGCTGATTTTCAACGCGAAAGGTCAAGCGCTTCCCCTCGCAATGTCGGACGCTCACCAATTGGCAAGAGCCATGCAACGTTCCGCTCAGAAATTCTCGCCAGACTCGGATTCGATCGAGCTCTAACTGCCTATTCAGACGGCGACCTGCAACTGCCTCACTTGCTCGTGTTCTCACTAAGGTTGGTCGGTTCAGCTTCTCTCGCGCGCCGAGCGCGAATTGACTCCATTTGCACCCTACCCGCGGCCACGGATATGGCAGACAGATAACCCAGACCGGCAAGCACAAACCACGAAGGTGCCAGCCATAGCCCGCCAGCGAGGCCAAGTGTTCCGACTGCCGTCCCGACAACCTCCCACCAAACCCAGCCGCTCACGTGCTTGCGTCCGCGATGACTCATTTGGCAAGCGTACGACCATGAACGGAATTTGCTGGAGGTTTACGCTTCAAGAAAACCGCCTGATGAGGAAACTGTTCTAGCCTGTGGGCTTGGACAAATCGCATTTCAACCTACTGGTCCGGCGGTGGTGTCAAGATTCAGAACAGAAAGTCACGATGTCCCTGGCGGTACGTCTGACGCGTGTTCTGAGTTTCGAAGTACTTTTAATCGCCCGAGCCTTACTCGAAGACTCCACAGGAGTGCGGCGGCCACGGAGAGGTAGAGGCAGGTGATGACGAAGCCCGCCTCACGGAAAGAAGGAAAGTACACTTCCAGCACCAGCGATGCCAGTGCGAAAAAGCCGAAGACAGACGCGCCCAGAAGTGTGTTTCGGATTGCCAACTTGCGGATTTCTGCATATTCGACAACGTCGTTCAAGCGGCCGGCGGGCGGGGAACTAGTGAGGGCCCGTGAACTTCGGATCCTTCTCCGTGCTATGAGTTGGAAAGTAACACCGGCACCGAGCGCGATTGTGAATAAGGGAACTGTCCAGGGCAGCGAACTGGGACCCAGGAGCACTGCGCTCAGCAACGCAGCCGCTGCTAGAAAGGTGAGCAAGCAACCCACCAACGCCGCGAACAATGGAGATCGAACATTCATGTAGCCACGACCCTCAAATCACCTTCAAGCATTCTGTCTCATCTAGTGGGTTTGTAGAACCCGGGTTCGCCTAACCCTCGACCATTGAGGCGGTTAGAGCCATCGACCAACGCCCACAGTCCAATTCCGGCCGCGAACGCGATATCAGACGCCGCAGTGATGACCACAGCCGCAGCGGCGACGTCCGAAAGGCCCGCAGTGGGGACAGTCAAGAGAGGCCCCAAGATAAGGGCCGCCGAAATTGCACCGGCGACTTCCATCACCGAAACGGCAAGTAGTGCACCACCACCAATGATCTCAAACGATGCAAGCGTTGATTGAGCCGAATCGTATGCCTTCTTTGCCGCTTTTCGGGCATTTGCGACATCATTTCGATGGTTGTTGACCCATGCGCTCCCGGCATTCTTGTGGGAGACGGCCCACTTTATCGCGGCCGTCACCGTTTTTCCGCTGCATGCGATTCCGTCGATTCGTGTGCACGAGATGTTTCCGCTCAGATCGTTGCCGTTGATGGGGTCGTTGGGGTAGTTGTAGTCGTTCGAATTGCCACCCGCCACCGGGTCCACTGAGAGGAATCGTCCCAGGAGGGGGACATACCCTCTGGCTCCCATTTCGATGGTGGCGATGTCCCCGCTGTGTTGGTACTGCTTCAGGTGGGATCCTTCCCACCCATAGCCGGCGCCCGGGGTGGTGGTGTTGCCCGGATCCTGGTTATTCGCAGACAGCGTGCCGATGTGACCGGCCGAGTCGATCGGGTCACCGAACGGGTCGTACTGCAGCTGTTTCGCGATCACCCCCGCCGCGTCGGTGGTGACGCACACGTCACCGTGCAGATCGGGGTAGGACCAGGCCTGCGTTGCACCAGTCAATGTACCCGAGCCTTGAACGGACACTTCCACACCGCCGGGCAGGGTGAGGTCTTCTTCCGCTATGACACTGGAAGCATCCATCACGAACTGGATACCAGCGCCGGCGGTGTAACGGGCGGTAGTAGCGATTCCTGTTCCGACCTGGGTTGTCATTTGGATCGCGTTGCCGCCCGCGTCGCGCGAGTACCCAACGGTGTTGACTACTCCGCCCACCGTGTCGGTTGTTTGGGTGTGACGGTTTTCCTGGTCGTAGGTCATCGCCTGATCGATGAGCGAGGTGATATTGCCTCGCGTGTCGTAGTTGAGGTTTTGGCCAGTGCCTGCTGCGGACACCAGCGCTGTTTGCAGCAGCGGGGATGCGCCGGCGGGCGGGTTCGCAATCGTGTCCGAGGTCAACCGGTCCGCGTTGTCATAGCAGTACGACACGGTCGTCGCGGTCCCCCCGTTGTACTGGTCCGAGAAGGAGGTGCGGTTGCCATCGTTACCCGCCGCCGCATCCGCACCGCAACCCGCTGACGAGGCGTAGTTGTACGAGAGCTGGTTGTTCGGGATGTTCGCTGCGGTGAGGCGTCCCGCGGCGTCGTAGCTGTACAGCGATGTGGAGGTCGCGCTGCCGCTATAGGTTTGCTGGTTTTGCAGCACCTTCCCGGACTGGGACAGGGTCTCCGATTCAGCCAACGTCGGCTGACCTGAGCCGAACGACCACGTGTCGCCGGTCACGGCCCCGGTCAAGCTGTAGTTGATCGACCCCAGGCTGCTGGCCGGGTAGGTTATCCCCGTCAACCTGCCTCCCGCGAAGGTCGAGGTCGCAAGCGTCACGGAGCTCCCGCCACCGGATGCCAAAGTTTCGGACGTGTTGTGCCCGTCGTTGTCATACCCGTAGACGAGGGTTTGCGTCGGGAAAACCGCGCCGGAACCCTTGACCGTACTGCCGGAGGGCGGAGTGACCAGGGATTGCGTCAGCTGGCCCAAATCGTTGTAGTTGTTGTGAGACTTCGTGCCCCATACATCCAAGGTGTCCGTCGTCTCACCGAGCAGGTCGACTGTTGACGAGGATGTTTCCGGGGTCGTGGTTCCCGGAAGATTCGTGGAGTCAATCACCGACGACTGGAGCGGGTCCCCAGTCGGATTGCCATTGGCGTCATACAAGCCCGTAGAGGTGTACCAATATTTGACTGTGCGGTCAGGGAAAACGACCTGCTTGATCCGGCCACGACTGTCATAAGTCGTGCATGTCCAGCCCGTTTGCCCGGTTGAGAACGTACCGATTGCACGCCCGTCAACGTCGTACACGGAATACGTCGAAATCGGCGACCCCGACGCCGGGGTGGGGCCCGTGGTGTAGGAAAGCAGTCCGTACTGGACGGTGCCTGCGGCAAGCCCGCAGACCCCGCTGCTCGCGTTCGCGGCCGTGGGCAGGGACCCGATCGTCCCCGCCGCCGCGTAGTAGTAATCATTTGTGCTCGTCGTGGTGGTGCTGGTCACCGTGGTTCCGGAAACCGTGGAACTGGCCGGTTTCGTGGAACTGGTTTGCAGCCCGTACGAGCCGGCGCCCGATTGGTAGATCGCGGTGGACGCCAGGTTGAGACCGCCTGGATTGACAATTTTCGCCGCCGCCTGCCCCAACCACGGAGAGGATCCGTACTGCGTAGCGGCTTCCTTAGCTGCCGGGACCGTCGCACCAGCGACCGTGCTCGAGTCATCCGTTTTCGTATCAGTCACGAGGCTGTAGTCGGGGGACAGGTTTGCGGCCGGAATAGGCCCGCTGGTGATGCCGGGACCCGACCAGGCGAGGCTCAAAGAACCGGTGCCCGCACTATTGATGTAGTCGATCCGCACTTGGGCCACCTGGTTTGCGGTTGTCGTGGTGAACGTCCCGGTGTCTGTTCCGGCGGCTGTGATGCCCACGACGGTCAGCCCTCCGTCGAGGTACACGTTTGCGCCACCGTCGGCGGTTTCCGAAATTGTGTAGGTGCCGATCGCGCCGAACGTGAGGAGACCATTTAGTCGGGCGGAGAAAACGCCAGCATTGGTGATCCCGGGCACGGGAGGGGTGGTTCCGTTCCACGACAGGTTGACCGGTGCCGGGGCCAGGCCGAACCCGGCAGGGGTGCCGGCGAGGCCATTTCCGTTGTAAAAGGTGATCCCCAGTCCCTGCAGGGCGGCCCCACCGTCATAGGTGGCGCTGGAATGGGCAACCTGGACCGAGCCGCCGCCGGTGGGAGTGCACGGGCCGGTTGGGGTGACGAGGTTTTGGCCGGTAAAGCAACTGCTCGGGGCGGGACCGTAGCTGTCGGTCGGACGGTGCTGAGAGTCATACAGGGTCGTGGTTTCGAGGTTCTGCGGATTGATCGCGGTGAGCGGGTCGTCGCTGGTATCCCACGTCGTGGACGAAGCGAGCCCCATCGGGTCCACGTTCGAGGTTTCCTGGAGCTGTGAGTTGAAGATGACAGCGCGACTCAGGGTGTCTTGGGTGACGGTGGCGGTGCCGGGGTCACCGAGCGCAAAGGTGCCGGCGGGGACGCCTGGGGTCGTGTCGACGTAGCTGTAGTTCTTCGAGGGCTGCGGCAGAATCCCGCTCGAGCCGTCGGCGTGGGCGTCCGGTTCCGGCAAGGTGACGGATTTGGCCATCCCGTTCGGGTAGTACGAAACGCCGGTCTCGAATGTGCTCGTGCACGCGGTTCCGTTGAGAACATCGTTTGCAAGCGAATTGCAGATCTCGTCGAGGACGTACTGGTTGTTGTTGAGCTCGTACCCGAACGTGGTGGTCTCTCTGCCGGGGTCAAGAATTTCAGCCAGCTGACCGGTCTGGTAGCTGTAGTACAGCTTGGTGCTTGTTCCGTCCGGGTACCCGATCTGGCAGAGATAGCCCAGCGGTGCCGACTCCAGCGTTGTCGACGTACCAGACGGTTGTGCACAGACTCCGGTTTGCGAGGTGCTGTCTGAATATGTGAAGTCCACCCGCTGCGCGTACCCGGCCGGAGTCGACGGGTTGAGGGATCCCGACGGATATACGGGTGCCGCGCCCGAGCCAACCGACAGGGGGTTGGACACACTCGAGATCTCCCCAAGACTGTTGTATGCGGAGAGAGGCTCAGCTGGCTTGTTGATGTCCTCTGGGGTTGTCGCGGAGACCAGGTTGCCGGTCGCGTTGAAGATGTATACCGTTCCAGCGTCGTCGGTGAAGTTCACCGCGCTGTTCGCGATCGCTACCACCCCGCCCTCACCGGCGGGCGGAATGTATCCGGCACCGTTGCCGTACGGGTTCAACGTGTAGGTGTGGGCGTTGCCGCTCGTGTCGACGAGCACAACGGATCCGCCGTTGTTCTGGGCGTGCACATAGTCGACCGCGCTGCCGAGGAGAGCTTGCGACCCCGACCAACCGCCCGGGAGGACGGTGACGGTGCGGGACAGCCACGAGGCCGGAACGTATCCAGGCGAAATAACCGACCCACCAGTGGGCGTGTAGTGAACAAGCAATCCCAAAATGGGCACGTCGGTGCCGAGAGCCCACTGCACCGTGATCGGGACCTGCTGCCCAGCCGTCAGCGAGATCGGGGTGCTCTGCGAGTAGTTCGACACTGTCGTCGGCGCGTCAACGGTGCAAAAGACGCCCGGGGCGGGAGTGCACCCGGCACCGTCCGCTGTCGCAGTAATTTGCGTCGTATCCAGGGTTGCGCTGGCGGTGCTCGACCCGGCGAGGTAGACCGACGCTTTTCCATTGCCCGAGAACCCGAACGAGTAACTGCCGGTGGATGGCACGGTCACATACCCCGACCACTGGGCAAGGAAGTTCTGCGTGCTCATCCCGGGAACCGGTGGCTGGGTGCTCCAGTCAATGTTCAGTTGCGTGTTGGTCTGCTGCAACTCGACCGGGTCCGCTGGCGGGAAACTCGTATTCGTGTAGGCAGGCGGCGTGGACCCCGGCACCAGAGCGCTGTAGTAGGAGCCCGTGAGCCCTGCATTGGATGCGGCCTCGGAGTTATACACGTACGACATCCCCATCGGGCCACCCAGCGTGTTCACCGTGGGTGAGGTGAAAGATGCCGACACGTTGCCGTTCGCAAGATTGACGCTCACCGGTCCGGCCGAATCGGTGGGAGCCGGGCCGGAGTTGGTGACCCGAAGGTTCACCGTGAACCTGCTCACCCACGACCACATTGGCGGTTCGTCACCGTTGTCCACCAATACCGTCCAGGTGTACGTGACGCCGTCCTGCAGCACACCGGCAGGGACGGTCCACGACCCCGGCGTCGCACCCGAGATCGATGGTGAGCTGACCACCTGCCCGCTCACGCCATCGGTGCCGGTGGTCAACCGGTACTGATAATGGGGCGCGGCGGCCCACGGTCCTGTGCCCCCAGTTCCCGTGTTTGTATCGCTCAACGTTGGTCTCAGGGTCGACACGATCGTGTTGTTGGCCGGGGTAACCCCGGCACCGCTTACAGATCCCGGCGTGTCTGTGGTGAACGATCCGTTGCTCACCGTCGTACGGATCGCACCGTACTTATCGGTGATGTAGGCCATCCAGCCGTACGACGTGCCCGCTACCAAAGCACCGCGCGGTACCTGCATGTACGGCGACGACGTCGCATAACCGGAATCCCAGGTCAGCGCCGACGGCGACCCACCCGTGGTTTTCCATACCGCGAAACGGTAGTTGTAGGGACCGGTAGTGGCACTCGTCGCATTCACGCTCAGCACGGGAATCTCCGATGTGGTGATCCCCCCGGTCGGAGACTCGACTGCCAACTTAGGTGCGGCCTGATAGTTCAGGTAAAGCGCCGTACTGAGTTGCTTTTCGGAGACCTGACCTTCGTCCCCGACCCAGATCACGGCACCGCCAGTGCTGCCTTGGTTGATCCACGACTGGAAGGTAGCGTCGAGTGCTGAACTCCCCACGTTCACACCGGCGGTGCCGATGTTCACACCGATAAGGCCCGACCCCCCATTACATGAATAGCCGGTCCAGCAACTCGCGGTATTCGCATAGACCGTCCTCACAGGCGACTCACCAGAAAGCCGCGAAATTCCAAAATACGACCCGGACGTAACCTCATCGCCCCAGTTGGTCGCAGTACCCCCGTTGTCCGCCTGCAACGCGCCATACGCATAGGCGGCAAGGGTGCGCCAGTTACGTGCCGAGGTGTCACGGCCGGCATAGTTGACATTCGCGACATGACCACCCACTGAGGAGTACGCCGTGATTGAGGTTTGACCCATTCCTAAGGTCGGATCCACCGATATCGGGTAGACCCGCGTCGGGTCGGTCAACCAGGCACGGTCGGGCGTCAACGTCAGCGCCCAGTCCCCGTCAGCAGTCTGCGCGAAGGTAAACGGCACATCTACGAGGTCGGGAACCGAAATACTGGGGTCGATCGAAGAATCCCACACGATCGGGTCCGGAATGTTGTACTGCACCACACCATGCGCATCCGTCAAGTACATTGACGACCGGTCCGATTGCGACATGGTCAGCCCCGGTGCGTGAATCAGCCACGTCCACGACGACTGAGACGCCGATGGCACCGACTTCAGAACCAAGGTTTCTTTGACCTCCGACGTGGTGACCTGGTACTGGAGGTCTTGGCCAGGCAGCGCATCCGAGTACTCGACCGCACTCGACACCGCAGATGCGTTACTTCCGAGACCCTCGTCGAGCGAGTGAAGTGCCGACGAGGACGGCTTCACGGCCGTAGAGGATCCAGCACCAACCAGGCTCACCGATACCGGGTTGGAGCCGCTGTTGACCGTGAAATCTGAGTCCGAGCCCAATGTCTTTGCAAACGTGGGGTTGAGTGGGTTGTTCGCGACCGAAAACGCCCCCGTGCCTAGATTCTGTGTCACCGCCGTGCCAACCGGAATCCATGATCCGTCGGCCTTCTTGATATTCAACGGAGTTGGTGAGAGCTCTTTCGTTTCCGAGCCATCAGAATTCTTGAAGATTGTGTCGTTCGTCCCAAAGCCCACCGGAACCGATGTTGCGGGATCGAACGCCGACTTGTTCGACGGCTTCGGAAACGTCACTGGAGGGGCCGACGGCGTACTGAGTCTCACATTCGCACCCTGTTTGGGCACCGTCGAGCTGGGAGCTTTCGTCCGTCCTGATGGGACCGGAAGCGGCACCGCCGGCTTCGCACTGGCGGTGGGAGTCGGCTGCGGGGGCGGAGGAACCTGACCAATCGCGTACGCGGGCGACACCACCCCAACGACTAGCGCCGCAGACACCAAAACAGTCAAAACAGCATTACGATGCACAACGGACAACGTGACTCCAAGCGGGGTTTGAAGCAGCGAAAGTCGACCGGGACCAAGCAGCCCTGTCTGGAAGCTAGCGGGCAGACAGACCTGTGCACAATAAGAAAGAATCCTCGCCTAATTCGCGACGCCCCCGCATCGGGGGCGTCGCGAACCCCAGTCCCAATAAATAGGCCGAAGTGTCCGTGGGCGTCCGTACCGACCACCCCCGAACTGGGGTCAACCACCGCGTTCTCCTCTAGGAGGACGCGACGGCGACTGTCGACGGTAGGAATAATCTTGGGTTCGGCCACGAAGCTCCATCAGCGACTAACTAAGCAACGAATTTCGGATTGAGGACCACTTGGAGGCGAACCCATCACTTTCGATCGAAGCTCTCCGACGGTCAGGGTTGGCCGACGTCATCAGCTCTACTGAGAACGAACTGCACTACATCTCAAGCGCTCTGGGAGCACGGGCGAACGAACTACTTGAGTCCGATGCCGATGCGAGTGCGGCGCTTCGGCTCCTGTCTCAAGTCGCATCAATGTATGTCCGGGCGGATGACTGGGGAGACCCATACGGTCCGATGATTTCGATGCAAGGGCAGCGCACCATGATCACTGACGATCTCACCTCCGAGCAGCTCGAGTTCCTTGTCGCCGCCTCGGAAGATGTCGATGATCCGCTGCTCGGTTCTCACATCGCTGACACATTGTTCGTCAGAGCCAAGGGGAAGGATCGCATCCCGCTGGCGAAGCGAGCTCTCGACCTTTGGCTTCGGCACAGCCACTCCGAGGACGACTGGTTCAAGTTCCGCGACGAATGGGAACGTTTCACGGTACTTGCCACCAGGTTAGGCAAGTCGACAAGGTCCGAGCGCGACGACATTCGCTCAGCTCTGCTTTCATTGCTGCCATGATCGGGCAGATATCGAGATGCAGAGGAGCTTGCGCCAACAACTCAAGCGTCTGGACGGCCAAGAAGACAGCCTCGTGGAACTAGTCGCCGACGGAGAGTTGCCGGTCGAAAAGCTCAAGGCTCGGTTGAGGGCCGCAGCTCTGCAACGCGACCACCTCAGCGAGCGTCTCGCTCGAACCGATCAAGAACTCAATCGCGGCAGCGAAACGATCGACCTCTATCTTGAGATGTTGTCTCAGCCCGAACTGCTATTCAACGAAGCTCCGGACCCGGTGCGACGTCAACTGCTCGAGGCGTTCTTCCCGCCGTTTCTCTCCAACATCGAGGACGAAGTCGAGATTCGCGGCGACGCACACGTCGCCGTTCGCGCCTTGACAGCAATTGAGTTCGCCTCGACCGATGACGCTGCAGAACATGAGAAAGGCCCCCGCGTTTCGGCGGGGGCCCAACTAATCACAAATTTGCTGGTTCCCTTTTTCGACCCAATGGTTCGAATAAGGGTTCCTTGGTTGCGGGGACAGGATTTGAACCTGCGACCTCTGGGTTATGAGCCCAGCGAGCTACCGAACTGCTCCACCCCGCGTCACGAATAGCAACGTTAGCACAGGGGGTCGGGGCCTGCTGGCAGGGTCCCTTACTCAGCTGACTTCGGAAGAACTGCAACACGCCGACCGGGTGCGTCGAACCACCCGTCGTGTTGCAGTTCTTCCGAAGTTGCGCGAGGCGGAGCGGCGCCAGGGTCTCGACAGGCTCGACCCGCGGTTCCGACAAGACCCGCCTACTGGCCTCCGCCTGCAGCGATCGCGTTCTTGATGTCCTGCTGGAGGCGGGCATCCGCCTGGGCCGCAGCAACGAGGTCGTTGCTCGCGTACGCGGCGGTGCGGGCCGCGAGGTCCGTCGACATCGCGTTGAGCGCCGCGCGAAGGGCGGCGTTCTCGGCGACCGTTGAGGTCCCGGTCGGGATCGGCACAGCGGTGGCAGAGGAGTTCGACCCGCTGTCGCCAGCCGTCGCACCCGAGTTGCCACCGAACAGCTTGTCCAGCGCGGCATCCAGCGTCGGCTCGAAGGCGACCTTGTTACCGAAAGCCACGAGAACCTCACGCAGCAGCGGGAAGCTCGTCTCACCGGTCGACGACACGTAGACCGGCTGCACGTACAGCAGACCGCCACCGACCGGGAGGGTCAGCAGGTTGCCGAGATCGACCTGGGTGGCGCCGCGGTTGAGCAAAGCCAACTCGTTCGCCACATTCGGGTCCGTCTTGAACTGGTTCTGGACAGAGCCCGGCCCCGGAATGTTGACCTGTTTGGGCAGCGTCAGAATCGTCAGCTTGCCGTAGTTGGGTCCGACGTCCGAGTCCACCGCGAGGTACCCGGTGAGGACGCTCCGAGTGTTCTTGGTGGAGCTCTGCGGGATGAATGTGGAGTACAGCGTGAACGCGGGCTTGCTCGTTCCCGGCACCTTCAT
>JAUZFP010000093.1 GCA_030838475.1 Actinomycetota bacterium | reverse complement strand
CTCGACCGGATCACGCTGACCAGCCGCGCGTTCCACAACGACCAGCTCGGGCCGTTCGTCACCGCGCTCGCCGCCCTCGCGGGCAAGGACATGGTCCTGCCGATGAACACCGGCGCCGAGGCGGTCGAGTCGGGCATCAAGGTTGCCCGCGCGTGGGGCTACCGCGTGAAGGGCGTCCCCCAGGGGAAGGCGAAGATCATCGTCGCGGACGGCAACTTCCACGGCCGGACGACCACGATCATCAGCTTCTCGAACGACCCGGAGTCTCGCAACGACTTCGGCCCGTTCACGCCCGGGTTCGTCAGCGTTCCGTACGGGGATGCCGCAGCGCTCGAGGCGGCGATCGATGAGAACACGGTCGCCGTTCTGCTTGAGCCGATCCAGGGTGAGGCGGGCATCCTGGTTCCGCCGGCCGACTACCTTCCTGCTGTTCGGGAGATCACGACGCGGCACAACGTACTGTTCATCGCCGACGAGATCCAGTCCGGCCTTGGCCGCACCGGGGCGACCTTCCAGTGCGACAACGTCGGCGTCGTCCCCGACCTCTACCTGCTGGGCAAGGCGCTCGGCGGTGGCATCATCCCGGTGAGCGCGGTCGTCGGCAACAAGGACATCCTCGGCGTCCTTCGCCCGGGCGAGCACGGCTCGACCTTTGGCGGAAATCCCCTCGCGGCGGCCGTCGGGCTCGCGGTGGTCAGTCTGCTGTCAACGGGCGAATACCAGAAGCGCGCGAAGGTGCTCGGCGATCGACTGCTCGCGCGGCTCCGCGGTCTCATCGGGGCGGGCATCATTGCCGTGCGCGGCGAGGGACTGTGGGCCGGAATCGACATTGACCCGGCGCTCGGCACGGGTCGCCAGGTCTGCGAGCTGCTCATGGGGCGCGGCGTCCTCGCGAAGGACACGCACGGCAGCACCATCCGGCTCGCCCCACCCATCGTGGTCGAGGCCGAGGATCTGGACTGGGCGGTCGACCAGCTCGAAGCCGTTCTCGCCGAGCTTCGGGGCTAAGTGGCTTCCGGGTGGCGGATGGTTTCGCCGGTGCTGGGGAAACCAGCCGTCACTCGGATCAGGCTCGCGCGATGATGCCCGCGAGATCGGCGGATTCGGAGAGCTCACCGTAGAGGTGCGCGCGATCGGGCCCGAGGCGCGACCCGACGAAGGCGTCCGAGACGGCGCTCGGGGCGTGCCGAAGCAGCAGTGAGGCCTGCAGGCTCAGTGCGAGTTCGGCGACCAGCCGACGTGCCTGCCGTGATGCCGCGTCAATCTCGGATGCCGTGACCGACCGCACCAGCCGGCGGGTCGCCTCGAGATGGTCGTCGAAGATGGCGGACGCGCCGGCCGCGAGACCGACCTCGGCGTCGAAGGCATCGAAGCTCTCCGGCTCCCTGGTCAGTGCCCGGAGGACATCGAGCGCGATGACATTGCCCGAACCCTCCCACACCGCCATCACCGGCTGTTCCCGGTAACGGCGCGCGAGGGGGAACGCCTCCGTGTAACCGTTGCCACCGAGGCACTCGAGGGCCTCATAGGCGTGCTCGGGTCCGCGCTTACAGATCCAGTACTTGGAGACCGCGGTCGCGAGTCGGCGGAACGCGACGTCCGAGGATGTCGCATCCGCGTCGTGCGCCCTGGCGAGCCGCATCGCGGTTGCGGTCGCCGCCTCGGATTCGAGGGCGAGATCGGCGAGGACCGCGGTCATCGCTGGCTGGTCTACGAGCAGGCGACCAAACGCCTCGCGTTGTCGCACGTGCCACGCCGCCTCGGCGACACCCTGCCGCATCCCCGCGGTCGTTCCGTACACGCAGTCGAGCCGGGTACGCGCGACCATCTCGATGATGGTCTTGACCCCGCGACCCTCCTCGCCGACCAGGACGCCGAGGGTGCCGTCCAGCTCGATCTCGCTCGAGGCATTCGACCGGTTGCCGAGCTTGTCCTTGAGGCGCTGGATGCGGAACACGTTGCGCGACCCGTCGTCCTGCACCCGGGCGACGAGAAAGCAGCTGAGGCCGGCGGGCGCCTGGGCGAGCACCAGGAAGCCGTCCGACATCGGGGCGCTGCAGAACCACTTGTGGCCGGTGAGCAGGTACTGGCCGTCGCCGGCCGGCACTGCCCGGGTTGTGTTGGCGCGGACATCCGACCCGCCCTGTTTTTCCGTCATCGCCATCCCGAACAGCGCGGACGTCTTGTCCGCGTGGAGTGCGCCGTCGTAGTCCCGGCTCAGGAGCCGCGGCATCCACTTCTCGGCCAGAGCCGGCGTGGTGGCGAGAGCCGGGACGACGGAGTGCGTCATGGAGATCGGGCAGGCGTGCCCCGGCTCGATCTGCGCGAACAGCATGAAGGTCGCGGCGCGAGCCACGTTCGCGCCGGGTCTCGGCTCGGCCCACGCCGAGGTGTGTGCGCCCGCGGCAACGGCCGCCGCGATAATGCGCGAATAGCTCGAGTCGTACTCGACCTCGTCGATGCGATTCCCGTGCGCGTCGTGGGCGTGCAGCTCGGGTTCGATCCGGTTCGCGCGCTCGGCATCGTGTTGGAACTCTGCCGTGCCGACATGGCGACCGACCGACGTGAGGTCGTCGATCGCCCAACTCGCGTCGTAGTACTTCACCGCGTCGACCAGCGGAACGTTCGTGCCGAACTCGTCCACATCGACCCGCGGCGGCACCTGGTTGAATACCTCGTGCGTGTTCGTCACTGAACCTCCCTGATCAGAGTAGAACGGCTCGCGGGTCAATAGGCTCTAGGCATGACGGCGCCGGCTCCTCGATTCACGATTCGGACGCGCATGTCGCCGCGCGACTCCGACGAGCCGCATCGCGCATCGAGTCCGCTCGAGCTCCTGTTCGACCTGACCTTTGTTGTCGCGGTCGCACAGGTGGCCGACGAGCTCGCGAAGACCATCCAATCCGGCCACGCGTTGCAGGGGATCATTCCCTTCGTGATGGTGTTCTTCGCCATCTGGTGGGCGTGGATGAACTTCACCTGGTTCGCCTCCGCCTACGACACCGACGACGTGCCATACCGGCTGTTCACTCTCCTGCAAATTGCGGGAGTACTCGTTCTCGCCGCGGGCGTTCCGGCCGCGTTCGAACACCAGAACTTTTTCGGCATCACGCTCGGCTACTTCATCATGCGGATCGGCCTGGTTGCCCAGTGGGTCAGGGCGGCCGTCGAAAACCCGGATGGCCGGGCAACCGCACGTCGCTACGCGATCGGCGTCGCCCTGGTGCAGGTCGGCTGGCTCGCGCGTCTGCTGCTTCCGACGGACGCCGCGAACCAGTGGTGGACCGTGTATCTCGCGTTCGTGGTTCTCGTGGCGCTCGAGATTGCCGTGCCCTACTGGGCCGAGCGCCCGGGCATGACCACGTGGCATCCCCACCACATCGCCGAGCGGTTCGGGCTGTTCGCGATCATCCTGCTGGGCGAGACGATCGCCGTGCTCGCGATCGGCGACAGCGAGGTCGTGACGGCGGGCGACCGGGTCGGGCCGCTCGTCGGGGTCGGCATCTCGGCTCTGGTGCTGATCTTCGCCCTGTGGTGGCTCTACTTCCTGCAACCGGCGGGCGACGGCCTCGCGGCTCACCGAGACGGATCGTTCTTCTGGGGTTACGGCCACTACTTCATCTTCGCCGGGCTCGCATCCCTCGGGGCGGGGATCGAAGTCGTCGTGATGTTCGCGGGCGGCCACTCCGCCGTCGCACCGGCGACCGCCGCCTGGTCGGTCGCGATCCCGGTCGCCGTCTTCCTGGTGTCCCTGGTCGTTGCGCACCTCCGCATCCTGCCGGGCATCCTCATCCACGTCTGGATCGTTGGACCGACCGCGATCGTTGTTCTGCTGCTTCCGCTGCTGGTCGGCGCGATCGGGCTGATCACCGTCTTCGGGCTGACGGCGGCTGTCTCTGCGGCAGCCGTCGGAGCGACCCTCGCGCTCGCCCGCGGGAAGTTCGGAGCAGAACGGTGACCTCGGCCACCGAGCTCGATCGCGCGGATGCGCTCGCCGAGTACCCGAAACAGTTCGTCCGCTCTGCCGACGTTGTCGCCTACCTCGACGGCAACTCCCTCGGGCGACCACTGCTTGCCTCCCGCGACCGGATTACCTCCTTTGTCGAGTCCCAGTGGGGCGACCGCCTGATTCGTGGCTGGGATGAGGGCTGGCTCGACCTTCCCCTCGCGATCGGCAACGACCTGGGTCGAGTCGTTCTCGGCGCCGCACCCGGGCAGGTCACGATCGGTGACTCGACGACCGTACTGCTCTATAAGCTCGTGCGGGCCGCGGTCGGCGCGCGTCCCGGTCGTACGGAGATTGTCGTCGACCGCGACAACTTTCCGACCGACCGTTACGTAGTCGAGGGGATTGCGGCCGAGCTCGGCATGCGGGTGTCGTGGATCGATGCGTCAGACGCCGTAACCGTGGATGCCGTCGCCTCTGCCGTCTCGGACCAGACCGCGGTCGTGGTCCTCAGCCACGTCGCCTATCGATCCGGCTACCTCGCGGACGCCGCGGCGATCACCGCTGTCGCGCACAATGCCGGCGCGCTGATCGTGCTCGACCTGTGCCACTCGGTGGGCGTTGTCCCGGTCGAGCTGGACGCGTGGGGCGTCGATCTTGCGGTCGGCTGCACCTACAAGTACCTGAACGGCGGTCCGGGCGCTCCCGCCTTCGCCTACGTGCGAGCGGACCTGCAAGAGCGGCTCCGGCAGCCGATCCAGGGCTGGATCGGCAGTGCGACTCCGTTCGAGATGGGCCAGGGGTATACGCCCGCGGCGGGCATCCGTGGATTCCTCAGCGGAACGCCGCCGATCCTCGGAATGCTCGCAATGCAGGACACGATCGACCTGATCGAGAGGGTAGGGCTCGCCGCGGTACGCGCCAAGTCGATCGAACTCACCGCCTTCGCGATCGAACTGGCAGACGAGCTGGTTCCGGTTGCGACGCTCGCGACGCCCCGCGAGCCCGGTCTTCGTGGCGGTCACGTCACCCTCGATCATCCGCGATTCGCCGAGCTGATGCCGAGGCTGTGGGCGCGCGGCGTCCTGCCGGATTTCCGACGGCCGTCCGGCATTCGACTCGGCCTCTCGCCCCTCAGCACCACCTTCGCCGAAGTCGAGCTCGGTGTCAGCGCGATCGCCCAGGAGCTTGCTCGCTAGTCTCCCAGTAGCCGGTCGTCGAACAGGATTCGGTTGCCCTGGATCTCGTCGCTGTGCTCGAGAGCCCATTTCGCCAGCGCCGTGACGGCGGGAATGGCCGTGCGCCCGAGCTCCGTGACCGCATACTCGACCTTGGGAGGCACCGCAGCAAAGACGGTTCGCGAGACGAGTCCGTCGCGTTCGAGGTTGCGCAGCGTGTGTGTCAGCATCCGATGGGAGATTCCCGGAACGCTATCGCGCAGCACCGTGAAGCGCAGCGGAGCATCATCCAGCATTCCGAGGATCAACAGGCTCCACTTGTCGGCGATCTTCGCAAAGGTGTCGCGGATGATCTCGGCGGCACCCAGGTGGTCATGGCACATGCCGTGCACAGTCAGCTGTTCGTTGGTATCTGTCGTCGTCATGCGAGTCCTTCCCGGGCACACCCCTGTTACTAAGGCACAGAGAAGTGATCGGTTACCGTCGTGTATACAAGTAACTAATAGTAACTCGATTGATCACAAGGAAGTCTCATGCTCATCGCCGTTTGGATCGTTTCCGGCCTTCTCGCCCTCGCCTACCTGGTTGCCGGTGGGACCAAAGTGTTCACCCGCTATGACAAGATCCAGGAGCGAATGACCTGGACATCCCACGCCAAGCCGTGGCAGGTCAACGCCGTCGGTGTCCTCGAGATCCTCGGTGCCGTCGGGCTGATCGTGCCCCCGCTCACCGGCATCCTGCCGATCCTCGCACCCATCGCCGCGTCCGCCCTCGCTCTCCTGCAGCTGTTCGCGATCGTATTTCACGTGCGCGCCGGAGAGGCCAAGAAGATTGGCGTCAACGTGGTCCTTCTGCCCCTGGCAGTCTTCGTGGCCGTCGTCTGGTTCGCGGGACTCGCCTAAAAAGCGGAAGGGCTAGCGTTGGAGCGTGACCGTACTGACTCAGGAGCTGCTCGATCGAATTCGATCACGCGCCGCCGGATATGACCGTGACAACGCCTTCTTCACCGAGGACCTTGAGGAGCTGAAGGCCGCGGGATACCTCGCGCCGCGCTCGCTCCTGGAGACCGCACTCGACCAGCGACGCCTGGCCGCCTACGCCCCGGCGACCGCCCTCGGCATCAACATGCACCTCGTCTGGACCGGCGTCGCGCGGGTGCTGTCCGAGCGGGGGGACAAGACACTCGAGTGGGTGCTGCGGGATGCGGCAGCCGGCGAGCTCTTTGCGTTCGGAAACAGCGAGGCGGGCAACGACCTCGTGCTGTTCGATTCGACTACGAAGGCGGTGCCCGCCACGGACGGCTCGTACGCGTTCACCGGTACGAAGATCTTCACCTCCCTCGCGCCGGCCTGGACCCGCCTCGGGATATTCGGTCGGGACGACTCCGATCCGGAGAATCCCCTCCTGGTGCACGGTTTCATCGCGCGCGAGACACCGGGCTGGACGTCGCTTGACGACTGGGACACGCTCGGCATGCGCGCGACCCAGAGCCACACCACCGTCCTCGACGGGGCGGTGGTTTCCGCGGATCGGATTGCGCGCATCCTGCCGGTTGGTCCGAGCGGCGACCCATTCATCTTCGGGATCTTCGCGAACTTCCTGTTGCTGATCGCATCCGTGTATGCGGGCATCGCCGATCGCGCGCTCGAACTCGGCGTGGAGGCGGTTGGTAAGCGTACCTCGCTCAAGAACGAGGGCAAGCCGTACTCGCAGGACCCGGACATGCGCTGGCGGGTCGCGGATGCCGCGCTCGCGCTCGATGCGCTCGCCCCGCAGATCGAGACGCTCGCGGTCGATGTCGACACTCTCGTAAACCACGGGTCGGCCTGGTTCCGCAAGCTCACCGGCGTGAAGCATCGCGCTACCGAGACGGCGCGCTACGTCGTCGACCAGTCGGCCCGCGTCGCCGGCGGCGGCGGGGGATACCGCACCAGCTCGGAGCTCGCGCGACTGCAGCGCGATGTTCTCGCCGGGATCTATCACCCCAGCGACACCGAGTCCGTACACAACACCGTCGCGACAAACCTCCTCGGCGCGCTGGACTCGTAGCCACGACCCATCCTTCGCAAAGTCGGAATCTGGTGCGCCACGTCGTCGCGACGACTCCCATGCGCCGCGTGTGGCTCCAGATTCCGACTTTGCGATGTGGCCCCATACGCTTGTGCCATGACCGGCCCCATCCTCTTCATCGGCGACAGCGTGACCGACTGCGGACGGCGGGAGGATGCGGACTTTCTGGGCGACGGATACGTTCGGATGATTGCCGAGAGACTGCCGGATCGCCGCGTCATCAACGTGGGCATCGGTGGCAACCGGGTCATTGACCTTCGCGATCGCTGGCAGATCGACGTCGTCGAACAGAAGCCCGACATCCTGACCGTTTACATCGGCATCAACGACACCTGGCGTCGCTACGACGCGAACGATCCGACCAGTGCCGCCTCCTTCGAGGCCGACTATCGGGTGTGCCTCGCCGATCTCGGTGGTGCGTCCCGCCTGATCCTCGTCGAGCCGTTCGTGTTGCCCGTGAACGACGAGCAGGAACACTGGCACGAGGACCTCGACGAGAAGCGCGCCGTTGTGTCGCGGCTGGCCGCGGAGTTCGGAGCCGGTTTCGTCCCCCTACAGTCGCTGCTCGCCGCCGCAGCCGAAGATCACGGTGCCGCGGCGCTCGCGGCAGACGGAGTACACCCGACCGAGCTCGGGCACCGAGTGATCGCGGACGCCTGGCTCGAGGTCGCGGACGTCTAGGTACTGAGCGGGCGATGACCACCACGGCATCGCCCACCCAGTCGTCTCTAGCCGCGCGGAATGAGCCGCTGCAGCTGGGTCACGTGTTCGGGCGTCAGCTCTTCGAGTGAGGAGACTCCCAGCAGCTTCATGGTGCGCTCGATCTGGTCGCGAAGAATGTAGATCATGCGATCGACGCCCTCGCGGCCGCCGGCCATGAGCCCGTATAGGTAGGCACGACCAACCAGCGTGAACTTCGCGCCAAGCGCGATGGATGCGACGATGTCGGCCCCGGACATGATGCCGGTATCGATGGCGATTTCGGTGTGCTTGCCGACTTCGCGGACGACCGCGGGCAGAAGGTGGAACGGGATGGGCGCGCGGTCCAGCTGGCGTCCGCCGTGGTTCGAGAGCACGATGCCGTCGACCCCCAGGTCCACGAGTTTCTTGGAATCGGCGACGTTCTGCACGCCCTTGATCACGATCTTGCCGGGGAACAGTTCACGAATGACCTTAAGGTCCTCGAACGAGATCGACGGGTCCATCGCCGCGTTGAGCAGTTCGCCAACCGTGCCCCCGGTCGACTGGAGCGACGCGAACTCGAGCTTGGGAGTGGTCAGGAAGTCCCACCACCACCACGGGCGCGGGATCGCGTTGACGATCGTCCCGAGGGTGAGCTGCGGCGGGATGGAGAACCCGTTGCGCTTGTCCCGCAGGCGGGCTCCCGCAACCGGGGTATCGACCGTGAAAAACAGGGTGTCGAACCCCGCGGCCGCCGCGCGGCGAGTCAGGTCGTATGAGATCTCCCGCTCGCGCATCACGTACAGCTGGAACCAGTTCCGCCCGTCCGGGTTCGCTTCCTTCACGGCCTCGATCGATGTGGTCCCGAGGGTCGAGAGCGTGAAGGGGATACCCGCGGCCCCGGCGGCGCTCGCCCCGGCAATTTCGCCCTCGGTCTGCATGAGCCGCGTAAATCCGGTCGGGGCAATCGCGAAGGGGAGTGCGCTCGGGCCGCCAAAGATCTGGCACGAGGTGTCGACCGTGTCGGGCAGCCCACGAAGTATGGATGGGCTGAACTCGATGTCGAGGAATGCCTGGCGCGCGCGGTCGAGCGAGATCTCATCCTCGGCGGAGCCGTCCGTGTAGTCGAAGGCAGCCTTCGGTGTGCGGCGCTTCGCAATGGTGCGAAGATCGTTGATCGTGAGAGCGGAGGCGAGCCGACGCTTCTTGCCGTTGAGCTCCGGCTTCTTGAACTTCATCAGTTCGAGCAGTTCGCCCGGTCTCGGGACACTTCTCTTCATTGGGTGCTGTCCTATTCGATCACGATGTTCTTGGGGCGTTCGCCCCGAAGCAGGAGGTCGATCTGAGAGAGCACGAGTGGGTCGACCCGGGTGTTCATGCTCTGCACCGCGCCGCCGAGGTGCGGACTGATGAGCGACCCGGGGAGCGACCAGAGTGGATGCCCGTCCGGCAGCGGCTCGGGGTCCATGACGTCGAGCGCCGCGCGAACGGCTCCAGTTCGAACGTGCGCAACGAGGGCGTCGGTGTCGACGATGAGACCGCGCGAGACGTTCACGAGGAGCGCGCCGTGCGGGAGCCGGTCGAGAAATGCAGAGTCGACGAGTCCACGAGTTTCGTCGGTGAGCGGGATCGCCAGCACGACGATGTCCGCTGCGGGCAGCAGCGCGGGTAGCTCATCGATGCCGTGGATATCGTCTCGCGCGGTTCTGGCGACCCGCGTCAGCTCGACGGTGAAGCCCGCAATTCTCTGCGCGAACTCCCGTCCGATCCCACCGACACCGATGAGCAGCACTCGTTGACCGATGAGGCCGGGCCACATCGGTCGGTCCCATTTCTGGGAATCCTGGTTGCGCCCGACGTCGGGCCACCCTCTCTGGCTCGCGAGGATGAGGGTCATTGCCATCTCCGCGGTGGGGCCCTCGTGCACGCCGATGGCGTTGCTGAGCGTGACACCTGGCGGCAGGAACTGCTCGGCGCCGTTGTAGCCGAGGGACTGGCTCTGCACGTGACGAACCTGGCCGCCGAGGCTCTGCAGCGTGTCGTAGGCGACGGTGTACGGCATGACGAGCAGGTCGATGACGCCGTCGAGCGGTGGGTCGCCTGGTCGCCAGACGACGAGGTCGACATCCTTGCTCACCGCGGGGGCGAGGCGCGCGACCATGGCCGCATCCGGAAGTGCCACGCGAAGTGTCATTGGTGTGCTCCTGCCGCGTGTTCGAGAAGTCGCTCGCGCGACTGAATGATGTGTTCCCTGGTGAGGCGCTCGGCGAGCGACGAGTCGCCGGCGGTGACCGCGTCGAGGATGCCCTGGTGCTGCGCGGAGACATCCGTTGCCGTGCGCAGGTGGTTGGCCTGCACCTGTCCAATGCAGAGCTCGATCTCGCCCATGAGCAGGGAGTGCATGCGCACCAGCCGCGGGCTCGACTGACCGGTGACGAGTGCGCGATGGAATGTGATGTCGAGTGTCGCGAACGGCTCGTCGCCTTCGGCGCCGGCCTGAATGGCGCGATGGGCGGCGAGCGCTTCTGCCGGTATCGTTCCGCTCGCCGCAAGCCTGGACAGCGCCGCGCCCTCGACGATCGCGCGGTTCTCGAACAGGTCGATGATGTCCGCCGTGCTCAGTTCGGGGATGCGCGCGGCCGAATGCGACTCGCGACGAAGAAGTCCCTCGGCGACCAGTCGCTCGATGGCCATCTTGGCCGTCGGGCGCGCGACGCCGAACCGCAGCGCGATGGCCGACTCGGTGAATGTCGTACCGGGGACATCCACCTGGGACAGGATGCGGCTGCGAAGTTCGTCGTAGATGGCGTCGGGCAGAACGGCGTGGTTTGTCGGGCTCGACATCGCGCTCCTCCGGTCTTCGTCGTTGAGATTGTTAGACAATCTAACAGTTTGTTAGACAATAGGGAAGTCCGGCGTTGACCGCTATTTTGGAACGATGGCGAACCAGAAAGTAGCAACCGTGCAGCGCGTTGTCTGGGACGTCGTCCTGACGATCATCATGCTCGTAGCGACGTTCATCGTTCTGGTCGTGTCCGCGTTCTTCGACCTTTTCGCCGTCGCGTTCACCGACTACTGCCCGGAGCCGTGCCACGCGGGTGCCGGTGTCGCGGTGGTCTTCACGGTCTGGATCTGCTCGGGCGTGATCGCTCTGGTGGGCACCATTGTCTCGATCATTCGGCTTGCTCGTCGCCGTCGGGCCTGGTGGTTTGCCCTCGCGACACTGCTGCTCGTGATCGTCGGCAGCGTCGCGGCGTTCTGGCTGTACGCCAGCATCGTCGGGTACTAATCCGGCCGTTTGGCGATCCGACGGTGGAGAAGCGTATTCTTGTGAGAGCGCTCTCACAGAATGCGCGTTACGCCCCGAAGGACTGCAATGAAGCGACACTCTGTCAAAGCCGGCACCGCCGAGGCGCCCGAACTCTGGGTCGGAGTCAACTTCTGGTCTCGCTCGGGCGGTCCGCGAATGTGGGTCAACTACGACGCGGCGATCGTCCGCGAAGAACTGGCGACGATGCGCGACCACGGGATGACCGTGACGCGGTCCTTCCTGTACTGGCCGGACACCATGCCGACGCCGGACGCGCTCGATGACCAGGTGATGGCCAACGTCGACGACTTCCTCGACGCGCACACCGAACTCGGGATGACCACCATCCCGACCTTCCTGGTCGGCCACATGTCGGGCGAGAACTGGGACCCGGCCTGGCGCGACGGCCGCGACATCTTCGAGGATGTCTGGTTTGTTGCCCGGCAGGCCTGGTACATCCGAAACGTGGTCGAGCGGATCGGAGCGCACAGCGCGATCCGGGCCTGGCTGCTGACCAACGAGATCCCGATATACGCCCACTGGCAGACGCGTGGCGTCGGCACCCCCGCATCGTCGGTGATCTCCTGGGCCCAGCTCCTGATCGACGCGATTCGTGCCGGCGGATCCCAGCTCCCGGTCTCCATCGGCGACGGCGCGTGGGGCGTCGAGGTGACCGGAAGCGACAACGGCTTCCGGGTGCGCGACATTGTGGGGCTCGTCGATTTCCTCGGCCCACACGTCTACCGGATGGAAACCGACCAGGTGCGCCAGCACCTCACGGCGGGGTTCATCTGCGAGTTGCTCGACTTCGGGGGCCAGCCGGTCGTGCTCGAGGAGTTCGGGCTCACCTCGGACTACGTCAGCGAGGAGAACGCCGCCCACTACTACCGGCAACTCCTGCACAATTCGCTGCTCGCGGGGTCCACCGGTTGGTTGGCCTGGAACAACACCGACTACGACGCGATCGAGGAACAGGCGCCGTACGTCCACCACCCGTTCGAGCTGCACTTCGGGCTCGTCGACCGGCACGGTCGCCCGAAGGCCCAGGCGGTCGAGATGAAGAGATTCGCCGAGCTTCTCGAACGTCTGGATGTCGTCCACACTCGCCGTCCGGACGCCCACGCCGCCATCATCGTCTCGTCCTTCCTCGAGGCCCAATACCCCTTCACCGAACCGCGCGACGCCACGATGGTGTTCGAGACCGCACGGCAGGCCTACGTCGCGTCGCGAGAGGCCGACCTCCCGGTGGCGCTCGTACGGGAACTGGACGGACTGCCGAGCGATGCGAAGCTCCTCATCCTCCCGTCGACCAAGCAGCTGCTCGCGACCTCGTGGACGCGCCTGCGCGAGCTCGCCGACGCCGGAGCCACCGTCTACGCCTCGCACTTCGTCGGGGAACACGCAAACCAGAGGGGCTCGTGGTGGCCGAACGTAGACGAGACGTTTGGAGTGACGAAGCAGTCTCGCTACGGACTGATCGAGCCCATCGTCGAAGATGTCCTGCGCGCCAGGTTCCCGACCGGGTTCGGTGACATTGCCGCGGGCGAGGTGCTCGAGTTCGTCGTGGGCGGCAACGAGAACTCGCGCAGCTTCCTTCCCGTCGTGCCAACCGACGCGGAAGTGATCGCGGTCGATGGGCACGACCGACCCGTTCTGTTGCGACGTCGGGTGGGAACGGGACAGCTCATCCTCAGCACCTATCCGCTGGAGTACATGGCGGCGGTCACGCCGGCGTCCAACCCGGAGCCGACGCACCGACTCTATTCGGCACTGGCGGTCGAGAGCGGAATCGTCCCTGAGGTCCGGGTCGAGGATCCGCGCGTGCTGGTGAGCGAACTGGTGCGTGCCGATGGCGCTCGCCTGATCTGGTTCGTATCGCAGAGCGCTGAGCCACTCTCGGTGAAGCCGACGCTGGCATCCGGCGCACTCTTCAACGGCGACAGTGTGGCCGACCTTGTCGTCATCGACCCATTTGGCGTCGTCGTTCTTGAGTACAGAAACTAAGGAGAATCGTGAACCACCCCCAGCTTTCAGTCCAGCTCTACACCGTGCGCGAGGCCATGCAGGAGGACCTCGCGGGCACCCTCGCCCGGATCGCCGCCATCGGCTTCGACCAGGTCGAACCATACAATTTCCCGGCCTTCCCCGGCCTCGGCGCCGCCCTGAAGGCGGCATCGCTGACCGCGCCAACCACGCACGCCCACTTCGTCGGGATTCCGGACGATGAGCTCGCGGCGCTGTTCGAGTCGGCGAAGGACCTCGGCATCGAGCGGGTCATTGATCCGCACGTGCCGGCCGAGCGCTGGCAGAGCGCGGAGTCGGTGGCCGAGATCGCGGCACAACTGAACGCGGCGGCGATCATTGCCGCGGAGCACGGCGTGACCATCGGGTACCACAATCACGCTCACGAGCTCGAGTCGATCCTCGACGGCCGAACGGCCCTCGAGGTGTTCACCGATTCGCTCGCTCCGGAGGTGAAGCTGGAGGTCGACACGTACTGGGCCCTTGTCGGCGGGCAGGATCCCGTCGCCCTCCTCGGGCGGCTCGGGGACAGGGTGGTGGCCATCCATGTCAAGGACGGCGCCGGAACGGCGGAGACCAAGGATCAGACGGCCGTCGGATCGGGGACGCTTCCGATTCGCGACATCATCGAGGCCGCGCCCTCGGCGCTCAGGGTTATCGAGCTCGACGACTCCCGCGACGACCGATTCCAGGCGATCGCGGACAGCTTCGCCTACCTCACCGGGGAGAACCTGGCATGAGCGGCCGGATTGGACGGGTCGGCGTTGGGTTCATCGGCGCGGGAGTCATCAGCGCGCAGTATCTCGAGAATCTCACGACGTTCCCCGACCTCGACGTGCGCTTCATCGCGGACATCGATCTCGAGCGCGCCCGAACGCAAGCCGAGAAGTTCGGCGTGCCCGGCTTCGGCAGCGTCGAGGAGTTGCTTCGGGATGACGAGATCGAGATCGTCGTGAACCTCACCATTCCGATGGCCCACGTCGAGGTCGCCCTCCAGGCCGTGGCAGCGGGCAAGCATGTCTGGACGGAGAAGCCGTTCGCGCTCGACCGGGTGAGTGGCCGAGCGCTGCTCGACGCCGCGCACGCGGCGGACCTCCGGGTTGCGACGGCGCCCGACACCTTCCTCGGCGCCGGCCTGCAGTCGGCGCGGCGCCTCGTCGAATCGGGACGAATCGGAACCCCGCTCACGGCGCTGACCCTGATGCAGAGCCCCGGGCCCGAAGGCTGGCACCCCAATCCGGACTTCCTGTTCCAGGAGGGTGCCGGCCCGCTGTTCGACATCGGGCCTTATTACCTCACCGCGCTGGTGCAGCTGTTCGGGCCGGTCGCACGGGTGAGCGCGGTGAGCTCGAAGTCCAAGCCGACTCGCGTCATCGGTTCGGGCCCCCGCGCCGGCGAGACGTTCGAGGTGACCGTTCCAACCCACGTCGCCGCGATCTATGAGTTCGAGTCGGGGCAGACCGCGCAGAGCGTGTTCAGTTTCGACTCAAAGCTCCGCCGCACCCAGTTTGAGGTTGCCGGGGTCGACGGAACCCTCGTCGTGCCAGACCCGAACACCTTCGACGGAGATCTCACGGTCTGGGGCAGCGGGGATGAGCCAGAGGTCGTCGCCTCCGTCGGCACAACCACCACGCGCGGGACGGGCGTGCTTGAACTCGCGCGCGCGATCCGTGCGAACGTGCCCGAGCGAGCATCGGGCGAGCAGGCGTTCCACATCCTCGACATCATGGTGTCAACGATTGAGGCGGCCGAGTCCGGGCAGCCGGTCACGGTGGAGAGCACCGTCACCGTCGCGCCGCCCCTGCCCGAGCAGTGGGATCCGCGAGAAAGCACCCTGTCTTCATGAGTGAGAGAGGCATCCAATGACCACGAGCACCCATCCCGTCACCCTGTTCACGGGGCAGTGGGCGGACCTTCCGTTCGAGGAGGTCGCGAAGCTTGCGTCCGGCTGGGGTTACGACGGTCTCGAGATCGCGGCGTCCGGAGACCACCTCGATCTTGAGCGTGCCGATGAGGATGACGCGTACCTGAAGTCCCGGCTGGAGATCCTGGACCGCAACAACCTGAAGGTGTTCGCGATCTCGAACCATCTGACCGGCCAGGCGGTGTGTGATGATCCGATCGATTTCCGGCATCGGGCGATCGTGCGGGCCTCCACCTGGGGTGACGGCGACCCGGAGGGTGTGCGCCAGCGGGCCGCCGAAGATATGAAACGCTCCGCACGGGTCGCCCGCAAGCTCGGTGTGGATGTTGTGGTCGGGTTCACCGGGTCGAAGATCTGGCCATATATCGCCCAGTTTCCCCCGGTCCCGGCGTCGGTGATCGACGCGGGATACCAGGATTTCGCGGACCGGTGGAACCCGATCCTCGATGTCTTCGATGCCGAAGGGGTGCGG
>JAUZFP010000087.1 GCA_030838475.1 Actinomycetota bacterium | reverse complement strand
CCCCCGACGACGCTGTCGTGAAGGATGCCGACACGATCGCGCTCGCGAGCGGCGGGTCAGTCACCCTGTTCACGGATCCGCTCGAGGCCGTGGCGGGAGTCGACGTCGTCGTCACCGACACCTGGGTCTCGATGGGCAAGGAGGACGAGAAGGCCGAACGCCTGCGCAGTTTCGGCCAGTACCAGGTCAACTCCGAGCTGATGGCGCTCGCCAAGCCGGACGCGCTGTTCCTCCACTGCCTGCCTGCCGACCGCGGGTTCGAGGTTTCGGCCGAGGTTATCGACGGTCCGCAGAGCGTGATCTGGGACGAGGCGGAGAACCGCCTGCACGCCCAGAAGGCGCTCCTGGTCTGGTTGCTGGAGCGGGCGTGACGCTAGCTGTTACCGGCGCTGAGGGCATTCAGGAGGGTCTGGTCGCTGGCGATCAGACTGAACAGGATGACCCAGAAAATGATCGCGGCCACCACGCCGGCGACGAGCGGCACCCAGAATGCGACGCGGCGGGTAATCATCAGCGGAATCGAAACGCCGAGCGCCGCGAGGTACAGCACGACGTGGCTGATCGCGATGATGGCGCCCAGAGCCGCGAGGTTCGACGGAGCGTCGTAGGTCACTCCGTATTTGCTGGCCTCGCCTGCCAGGCCGGCCTTGAGTCCGACGGACGAGGCGACACCAACGAACATGCCGATCAGCCCGAGGGCGAGGAGAACGCTCGTGATCGCGATGTCCGCGGTGCGCGTCTTCCGTACTACCGGGGGCGCGCTGTAGTAGGTCGGCGCGCTGTAATCGGGCGCGACGGGCGGCGCGGGTGGCGGCGCGACCGGCGAAACGTATCCGGGAGGGGCCATCTCGCCGTACTGCGGCTGCGCCCTGATCGGAGTTTCGGTGACGCTTGGATCTGGTGGCTGCCACGGACTCGTCATGCTGCCACCATACCGAACCCGGCGCTTCCGACCCGCCCCTAAACTTGGCCCCAAGAAACAACAAGGAGAAAAATGACAGAGCGCGTTGTCCTCGCCTATTCGGGCGGTCTCGACACCTCCGTGGGTATCGGCTGGTTGCACGATGCGACCGGTAAGGATGTCGTTGCCCTCGCGGTCGACGTCGGCCAGGGTGGCGAAGACATGGAGGACATCCGTCAGCGCGCTCTCGACTGCGGCGCGGTCGAGGCGATCGTGGTGGATGCGAAGGACGAGTTCGCGTCCGACTACCTGATGCCCGCACTCAAGGCCAACGCGATGTACCAGAAGCGGTATCCGCTGGTGTCTGCCCTGAGCCGTCCGGTCATTGCCAAGCACCTCGCGCGAGTCGCGAAGGAGATGGGTGCCGACTCCGTCGCCCACGGCTGCACGGGCAAGGGCAACGACCAGGTGCGGTTCGAGGCCGCGGTCGCGGCGCTCGCACCCGACCTTAAGAGCATCGCGCCGGTTCGCGACCTCGCGCTCACCCGCGACAAGGCCATCGTGTACGCCAACGAACACAATCTCCCCATTCGCCAGAGCGCCAACAACCCGTACTCGATCGACAAGAACGTCTGGGGTCGTGCGGTGGAGACCGGCTTCCTCGAGGACCCGTGGAATGCGCCCATCGAGGACCTGTACGAGTACACGCAGGACCCTGACGTCGAGCGCGAGCCGGACGAGATCACCATCACGTTCACCGCGGGTATCCCGACGGCGATCGACGGGGTCGCCTACAGTCCGCTCAAAATCGTCGAGATCATGAACGTGCTCGCCGGCAAGCACGGTGTCGGCCGGATCGACGTCGTCGAGGACCGCCTGGTCGGCATCAAGAGCCGCGAGGTGTACGAGGCACCGGGCGCGATTGCTCTGATCGCCGCGCACGAGGAACTCGAGAGCCTCACAATCGAGCGCGACCTCGGCCGATACAAGCGCGGTGTCGAGGCCGAATGGGCGAACCTCGTCTACGACGGACTCTGGTACTCGGGCCTCAAGCGCTCGCTGGATGTCTTCATCAACGACACGCAGAAGTATGTGTCCGGCGAGATCCGGCTGAAGCTGCACGGCGGCCGCGCGGTCGTCACCGGTCGCAAGAGCGAGCAGAGCCTGTACGACTTCAGCCTCGCCACCTACGACACCGGTGACACCTTCGACCAGTCGCTCTCGAAGGGCTTCATCGAGATCTGGTCGCTGCCTTCAAAGATTTCCGCTCGCCGGGATCTGCAGGGCAAGTAATGGCGAAGCCTGTTGGTGGTAGCAATGAGGGCTCCCTCTGGGGTGCCCGCTTCGCCGACGGCCCGTCGCCCGAACTCGCCGCGCTGAGCCGGTCGACGCACTTCGACTGGCAGCTCTATCCGTACGACATCGCCGGCTCGAAGGCGCACGCCAAGGCGCTCGCCAAGGGTGGCTATCTGACCGCGGTGGAGCTGGATGCGATGCTCGCCGCGCTCACGACCTTGCAGTCCCGCATCGACGCGGGCGATTTCGGTCCGCTGGACTCGGATGAGGATGTTCATTTCGCGCTCGAGCGCGGGCTGGTTGACATCGCCGGTCCCGAACTCGGCGGCAAGCTGCGGGCGGGGCGTAGCCGAAACGACCAGATCGCCACGCTCATCCGCCTGTACCTGCTCGACCACTCCGCTCGTATCGCGCGCCTCGTGGTCGAACTGATCGACGCGATCGCGGCGCAGGCCGAGGGCGCGGGCACCGCTCCGATGCCCGGTCGCACTCACATGCAGCACGCCCAACCGATCCTGCTCGCTCATCACCTGCTCGCCTACGCCTGGCCGCTGGTGCGCGGGCTCGAGCGGCTTCGCGACTGGCGGGTCCGCGCATCCTTCTCGCCCTACGGCGCAGGAGCGCTCGGCGGCAACGGCTTCGGGCTGGACGTCGAGCTGGTCGCGACCGAGCTGGGCCTCGGGGCGCCGAGCGAGAACTCGCTCGATGCGACCGCCAGCCGGGATGTCGTGGCCGAGTTCTCGTACATCGCCGCGCAGCTCGGGATCGACCTCTCTCGGTTCGCCGAGGACATCATCATCTGGGCGACCAAGGAGTTCGACTTCGTGACACTTCACGACTCGTTCTCGACCGGGTCATCGATCATGCCGCAGAAGAAGAACCCGGACATCGCCGAGCTGGCGCGCGGCAAGGCCGGGCGTCTGATCGGCAACCTCGCTGGCCTGCTCGCCACGCTCAAGGGACTGCCGCTCGCGTACGACCGAGATCTGCAGGAAGACAAGGAGCCGGTGTTCGACTCCGTCGCCACGCTCGAGGTGTTGCTGCCGGCGTTCACGGGCATGGTCTCGACCCTCGTCTTCAACACGGCGCGGATGGCCGAGCTCGCTCCGGCCGGATTCGCGCTTGCCACGGATGTCGCCGATTGGCTGGTGCGCCAGGGCGTTCCCTTCCGGGATGCCCACGAGGTCAGCGGCGCGCTGGTTCGATTCTGCGAGGAGCACGGACTCGCGCTCGACGAGCCGACCGACGAGCAGTACCGAGACGTCTCGCCCCTGCTGACTCCGGCCCTCCGCGCATCCCTTACTGTTGAGGCATCGCTCGCGGCCCGGTCGAGCCCCGGCGGCACCGCACCGGACCGGGTGACGGAGCAGCTGGCCGCGCTCACGCGTCGGGTACGGGACCTCGAGACCGAGAACTAGAGAAGGCATCGCAATGACCCTGCAGAAAGATCAGCCGAAGCCCGCAGACTCTCGTCGCGCTCGGATCATCCGCAACTCGATCCTCGGGCTGGCCGGCGCGCTCCTGGTCGCGGCGATCATCATCTGGATCGTCAGCGGCGTCAAGATCTTCTAGCGCCCCTGGCTCCGCCGGTGTTCGATCGTGCGCTGCTCGCCCGCCCATCGGTTGAGGTGGCACCCCTGCTGCTCGGCGCGGTGGTGCATGGACGTGGCGTCAGCATCCGCATCACGGAGGTGGAGGCGTATCTCGGCGAGGTCGACCCGGGCTCGCACGCCTTTCGCGGCGAGACGGCACGCAATCGGGTGATGTACGGCGAACCCGGACACCTGTACACGTACTTCACCTACGGGATGCATGTCTGCGCGAACGTGGTCTGCTCGCCGACGGGTACGGCGACCGCCGTGCTGCTCCGGGCTGGCGAAGTGGTGGACGGCCTCGAGCTGGCACGGGAGCGGCGCACGACGAGCCGAACGGATGCCGACCTCGCGCGGGGGCCCGCTCGTCTCGTCGTCGCGCTGGGGATTGCCCTGTCGGACAACGGGATCGACCTCGAGTCGGGCGATGTAACTCTTGAGCTAGCGGGGGAGCGCGCATCCTTCGAACAGGGTCCGCGCACCGGTGTCTCGGGGGCGGGCGGCACCATCGACTACCCGTGGCGGTTCTGGATTCCCGGTGATTCGACGGTCTCGCCATACAAGGCCTCGCTTCCGAAGAAGCGCCCGCGCTCGGCTACCCTGTAGATCGTGCCAGCCGCAGCATCCGACGCCCTCAGCAAGCAGAGCAACGACTCCAGTTTTGACGACATCTGGTCGGAGCTCGAGTGGCGCGGTCTCGTGCACGTTTCGACCAACGCGGGCGAGCTGAAGGCCCTGCTCGCGGGCGATCCGATCACCTACTACTGCGGCTTCGATCCGACCGCTCCCAGCCTGCACCTCGGCAATCTGGTGCAGCTGCTTCTCATGCGACGACTCCAGCTCGCCGGGCACAACCCCCTTGGGCTCGTTGGTGGTTCGACCGGGCTGATCGGCGACCCGCGACCCACAGCAGAGCGCACGCTCAACACCCGCGAGACCGTCGCCCAGTGGGTGGGCTATCTGCAGTCGCAGGTGAGCAAGTTCCTGAGTTTCGAGGGCTCGAATGCCGCGCGGCTGGTGAACAACTTGGACTGGACGGCACCGCTCACCGCAATCGATTTCCTGCGTGAGATCGGCAAGCACTACCGGGTTGGCACGATGATCAAGAAGGATGCGGTGGCCACGCGTCTCAACTCGGACGAGGGCATCAGCTACACCGAGTTCAGTTACCAGATCCTGCAGGGCCTCGACTTTCGCCAGCTATACCTCGACTACGGCTGTGTGTTGCAGACGGGTGGCTCCGACCAGTGGGGCAACCTGACGAGCGGCGTCGACCTGATCAAGAAGTCCGAGGGTGCGACAGTGCACGCCATCGGCACACCGCTCATCACCAATTCGGACGGCCGGAAGTTTGGCAAGAGCGAGGGGAACGCGATCTGGCTCGACGAGAAGCTCACGACGCCGTACGCGATGTACCAGTTCTGGCTCAACACCGACGACGCCGATGTGATCGACAGGCTGAAGGTATTCACCTTCCTCTCGCGCGAGCGCATCGGGGAACTCGCGGTCGCGGTCGAGAAGGAGCCTTTCCGTCGTGAGGCGCAGCGCCTGCTCGCCAGCGAGGTCACCGCACTGGTTCACGGGGCAGCCGCCGTGGCCGCCTCCATCACGGCCGCCGACGCGCTTTTCGGCCAGGGTGACCTCGGCGTGCTCGACGCGGCAACACTGTCGAGCGCCATCGCCGAGCTTCCCAGTGCGGATGCGACGGCCGAGACCCCGATCGCGCAGGTGCTCGTCGACACCGAACTGGTCGCCAGCCTGAGCGAGGCACGACGTGCCATCGCGCAGGGTGGCGTCTACCTGAACAATGCGAAAGTCGAGTCCGAGACGGATGTCCTCGGTCCATCGACGCTGCCCGGCGCGGTCTGGATCCTCCGCCGTGGCAAGAAGACACTGGCCGGAATTCGCGACTCGGCTGCGAACGTAACCTCCCCGTGATCTGATCGGTCTACTCTGTGGTTCACGGCGAGAAGGGAACCCGTGAGCGACGAGAATGTCTCAGGTACGCCAGTGCCTTCAGTGACGCCGGCCGAGGGCGGGGGATTCGATTGGCTTTTCGAATCGCACCAGCAGACCGCGCCAATGGCGCCGCTGACGGATGACATTCCCGCACCGGCTCCCGCTCCGCCGACGTTCGGCCTGCCCGACCCCTCCGCGCGACCCGCGCCGCCGGCATCCTTCCCCGGATTGCTCGCCCCCTCAGCGCCTGCGCAGCCGGTAGCCGCTGCGCCGTCACCCTTCGCTCCGCCGATCGCTCCGCTGCCCGCGCCCCTGCCCGTGCCGGAACCGCCGCCCGCGGCCGCTCACCCGGTCTTCGAGCCACCGGTCACGCCAGTGCAGCCCGTGGTTCCCGTATCGCCTCCTTCGCCGGTACAGCTCGCCCCGCCTCCGCCGCCCCCGGTGTTGCAGCCCAGTCCGCCGCCTCAGGCGGTGCAAGCCATTCCGCCTTCGCCGGCCGAGCAGGCGGGCGTGTTTTCCTTCGCCGCCCAGCCGCTCGCGCCCAGTTCGTTCACGGCGGGCACCGGTCCGTCCTCCCTGGCTCTCGAGCGGCACCACACTGCCGCGCGATCGGGCAATGGACCGCTCGACTGGATTGCGTTCGTCCTCGCATTTCTCGCGCCTCCGATCGGCCTGCTGCTCGGAATCGCCGCTGTCATCACCGACTCGCGCTCGAAGGGCTACGCCGCGGGCATAGCCAAGGCAGCGATCGGTATCGGCGTTGCACTCACCCTCGTGCTGGGAGTCGCGCTCGCCGTGGTGACGAAAATCAACTCCGACCATGCAGCGCATGCCTCGATCGTGGCGAGCTCACGCGCGTGGTGTACGAAGGTCCAATCCAACCCGGCGACGCTGTCAAGCGACACCTTTGGGTGGCCGTCTCCGGGGGACACGATCCCGGCCTCGATAACAAAAATGAAGACCTACCAGGCCTACTGGCAGGGACTCGCTAAGGTCGCTCCGTCCGGCATCCGCGCGGACACGCAAAAGGTCGCAGACACCGCCAAGTCGATCGTCGCGACCGTCCAGTCGACGCAGACTCTGAACGACGCCGGCAATATCGCGCAGCTGCAGAATGTGGTCGAGACGAGCGGCATTCACGGCTGGGTTTCGACCTACTGCAATTGAGGTTCGGACCCGGACGAGACGGGCGACACGCCCGGGATGCCTCAAATTTGCCGCACCCCCATAACCCCCGTAAAGTAATCACTTGTCACCCCAAAGGTGCGGCTAAGTCGAAGTGCTTACCGGCCTCAAGAGGGACAGTGCATCTTCAGAACATTGCTTCTGTTGGATGTGCGAATCCAAGCCCCAAACAGACTCCATTTTTAGTGGTGTTGTTGCATGTGGTTTTGGATGCAAGGCCCACCAGGATTCACGTCTTCAACGGGTTGCGCTGCGAACTTTAGTTTGCGGCGCGGCGAGTTGACAGACCCCCTTCTGGTGGTAGGTTAGAGCAGTTGCCCTAAATTCGATCCGCAAGGTGAGAAGTAGGCGCGCCCGATCCTTGAGAACTCAACAGCGTGCACAATGTCAAATGCCAAAAACCCGTCGCAGGGTAGGGCGCTACAGCATCTATTAGAAGCAGTAGCGTCTGATCTGCAACGGATTCCTTTGGAATAGATATAAACAAAACAAAGCAAGTCAGTCCGAATTTATTCGGTTTGGTTTGTTCTTGTCAGTTTCAAACTTGCAACCTTGTCCGCCCATTCCGGCGGCAGGTTGCACTAGATGTGCAGTCAAGCTTGCTTGGCTGCAATCAAACATTTACGGAGAGTTTGATCCTGGCTCAGGATGAACGCTGGCGGCGTGCTTAACACATGCAAGTCGAACGGTGAAAGAGGAGCTTGCTCCTCTGGATCAGTGGCGAACGGGTGAGTA
>JAUZFP010000067.1 GCA_030838475.1 Actinomycetota bacterium | reverse complement strand
TTTCAAGGATAGGCCAGTAAGTTTTCGCCGGTCGGGGAATCGCCTGTCTCTTCCTGCGCCGGAGTCCGGTACTTTGCCCAATACAGTGGCACCATGGCTGGCGGTTTGCGCAGGATTGCGGTGGTGTCGATGCACACCTCGCCCATCGAGCGCCCGGGCACTGGCGACGCGGGCGGCATGAACGTCGCCATTGTCGCGCTCGCACAGCAGCTTGCCCGGCGAGGCGTCGAAGTGGACATCCTGACCCGCGCAGCCGGCGCACCGGAGGAGCGTGAGTTGGCGGAGGGAGTCCTCCTGCGTTCACTTGCTGCGGGGCCGCCGACCCCGATTCCGAAGAGCGGCCTGGTGGATGTTGCCGACGAATTCGGCGAGGCCGTCGCGCATCTCGCGGGTCGCTCCGAACCCCGCTACGACCTGCTTCACGCGCACTATTGGCTGAGCGGCCTCGCGACTCTCCCGGTCGCAATCGAGCTCGGGCTGCCGTTCGTGCAGACGTTCCACACGCTCGGCGCGATGAAGAACCGGTCTCTGGCGCCCGGGGATGAGCCGGAACATGAGGGCCGACTGCGCGGCGAGGCGTTCCTGGCGGGTCAGGCGGACGCCATCGTGGCGGGGTCGGCCGCCGAGGTGGACACCCTTATCGATGATCTCCACACGCCGCCAGAACGACTCTGGGTCATTCCGCCGGGTGTCGACACCGACCTGTTCACACCCGATCGTGCGCGCAACAACTCGGCGGTGCGAGACAAGCTCGGACTCCCGCCCGATCGGCCGCTACTCGTCATTGCCGGTCGGATCCAACCGCTCAAGGACCAGGAGCTCGGCATCCGGATCCTGGCCGAGCTCTCGATGGTCGCCCCATCGCCCCTGCTCGTTATCGCGGGGGAGGCGACGGACCCCGTGTTCCGGGCTCGGCTCGAGCAGGCGGCCATCGTGCACGGCGTGGAGGCGGACGTTCGATTCGTCGGCACCCTCGATCGCGAGACCCTGGCCGACCTGTTCGCGGCCGCGGAGTGCACGCTCGTGACCTCACACTCCGAGACCTTCGGCCTCGTGGCGCTGGAGTCTGCCGCGAGCGGGACGCCCGTCATCGCGTTCCGCGGCACCGGTCTCACCGAGTCCGTCGGCGACGGAGAGTCCGGCTACCTCGTCGACAGTCGCGACCCCGCAGACTGGGCCGCCGCGATCCTCGCCCATCGCGCGGACGGCGCGCGCGTCGCTGCCATGCGGAGGTCGGCGCGCAGCTTCGCGGAGGGATTCACCTGGGCGACCGCCGCCGCCTCACACCTCGCGTTGTATGAGGCGCTCGTTCGCTAAACGGGTCGTCCGTAGGTTTCGAGCAGCCGGAGCCAGATCTCGTTCATGGTCGGGTAGGCGGGCACGGCGTGCCAGAGTCGGTCGAGCGGAATCTCGCCGACAACCGCGAACGTCGCCGCCTGCAACATCTCGCTCACATCCTGGCCGACGAACGTGACGCCGAGGATCACCTTGCGCTTCTCGTCGACCACCATGCGCGCCTTGCCCACGTAGTTGTCGGCCTGGATCGTGGCGCCGGCGAGCCAACTCATGTCGTAGTCGACGACGCGCGTCTCGTAGCCGGCCTTGGCGGCGGCCTCGGCCGTGAGCCCAACGGATGCGACCTCGGGGTCGGTGAAGGTTACCTGCGGGACTGCCTGGTGATCTGCCGTCGCCACGTGGGTACCCCAGGCGGCATCATCCACCGGTTTTCCCAGCGCACGAGCGACGATCACGTCGCCGGCCGCGCGGGCCTGGTACTTGCCCTGGTGGGTTAGGAGCACACGATGGTTCATGTCACCGGTGGAGTAGAGCCAGTCGAAGCCCTTCACCTTCATTGTGTCGTCGACGTCGAGCCAGTCGCCGGGCGCGAGGCCGATGTTCTCGAGCCCGAGATCCATGCTGCGCGGCACGCGACCCGTGGCGACGAGGAGCCTCTCGGCTGTTACGGCCGGGCCCTTGTCGAGTTCGACCACGAACGAGCCATCCTTCTTGGACACGGCCGTGGGCGAGACACCGAGGAGAACAGTCGCGCCAAGCTCCCCGAGCGCGTCGCCGACGAGTTCACCGGCAAACGGTTCCTGACCGGTGAGCAACCCGGTCCGCGCGATCACTGTAACCTTCGTGCCGAAACTGGCGTAGGCCGTCGCCATCTCGACGGCCACGACACCTCCGCCGATGATCGCGAGACTCGCCGGAGCCTCCTTCGCGCTGGTGGCGTCGTGGCTCGTCCAGGGCTGGGAGTCGGCGAGCCCGGGAATGTCGGGAAGCAGCGGCACTGATCCCGTGCTTACACAAACGGCATGGCGGGCCGTGTACACGGTGTCCCCGACGGTGACCTGCTTGACCCCGGTGATCACGCCGAGGCCACGAGCGAGGTCGATGTGTGCGCCCTTCAGCCATTCGACCTGGCCCTCGTCGTTCCAGTCGTGGATGATCGCGGTACGGCGGGCGAAGGTCGCAGCGACATCCAGTGGTTTCGTGATGGCCTCGCTCGCGCCGCCAACCTTCTTGGCGGCGCGGTAGACCATCCCGCTGCGCAGCAGAGCCTTGGACGGCATGCACGCCCAGTACGAGCAGTCACCGCCGACGAGCTCGGATTCGACGATCAGGGCCGTGAGACCGCCCTGTACGGCACGATCCGCGACGTTCTCGCCGACCGCCCCCGCGCCAATAACAATGAGGTCATATTCCGTCGTACTCATACGTTCACGCTACTCGAGCGGGGGGATCACTTGCCGGTGAATTCCGCCTCGGTTCGGGAGAGGAATGCCTGCATCCCGATCCGTGAATCCTCGGTTGCGATCAAGCGCATCAGTTCGGGCTGCAGGCGCGCCTCGGCTGCGGCATCGCCCTCGCGAACGGCGAGCTTCGCATTCGCGAGAGCGGCCTGCACGGCGAGGGGCGCCTGCGCGGAGACACGCTTCGCGATCTCGAGTGCACGCTGGTACTGGGTCCCGGTCGGCACGACCTCCTGCACCAGTCCGATCCGAAGAGCCTCCGCGGCGTCGAATGTGTCCCCCGTCAGAATCCAGCGCATCGCGTTGCCCCAGCCGACCGCGCGCGGAAGTCGGATGGTGGCTCCGCCGAACGGGAGGATGCCCCGCGCGACCTCGATCTGGGCAAATGTCGTGGACTCCGCGGCGATCGCAATATCGCTCGCGAGCAGCAGTTCGATTCCGAGAGTCAGGCAAATGCCCTGCACGGCAATGACCACGGGCTTACTGAGCGACTCGCCCTCGACCTGCCAGGGGTCGATGCCGCCCTCCGGCACGATCTCGAGCCCGGCGCCGGTCATCCGCGGGCCGACATCGGCGAGGTCGAGGCCGCCGGTGAAGTGGTCGCCATGGGCGTACACCAGCCCGCAGCGCAAGTCCGGATCACGTTCCAGCTCGCCGTACGCGAGCGACAACTCCCGGAGAAGTTGCAGGTCTGCGGCATTGCGCTTGTCGGTGCGGTTGAGTCCGATCAGGAGAACATGGCCGTCTCGGTCGACGGTGACGCGTGGTTCAGGCATGTTGTCTTATTTGCCGCTGAGGGCGCCGATGATGCGAAGGATGGTGGGCAGGTCCGACTCGGCCTGCTCCGGTGAGGTCGGGGTGAACTCGGTTAGCCCGGCCCCGACCAGCTCGTATTTCTCCCTGACTGCCCGGATCGATTCGATGAGCGTCGCTGCGGTCACACCGAACGGGACGGGGGAGTCGAGTCCCTCGAGCTCGGCGGGGTCGAGGACGTCGAAATCCACGTGGATGTACACGCGGGTCGCCCCCGTCTTCTTCACGGCGTCGACCAACCGTTTCGGGGTCAGCGAATTGACCTCGATCAGGGTGATTCCGGACTCGGCGAGGTATTCCTCCTCGGGCGGGTCGAGCTCGCGTGCACCGACCAGGATGACGTTTCCCGGTGCCACGGGCCGGGCCGGAACCAGGCCGGCCGCGCCATCGCCCAGCAGGGTACGCAGCACCATCCCGTTGAACACCGACGATGGCGAACTCGCCGGGGTGTTGAGGTCCGCGTGCGCGTCAAACCAGATCAGGGCAATCTCGCCCTGGTCGGCGACGTGGGAGACGGCGGCGAGTTCGACACCGCAATCACCGCCGATCGTGATGGCGAGCCCCTCGATGGTGGACAGCGTCATGGCATGCCGGTCACGAACGAGCTGGATCGAGCTGAACCTCGAGACGCCTGTTCCCTGTGACTCACCCGCCTCGAGCGGTACGGCCACGACGACGGTGCCTGCGGTTGGCAGGTCTCCGCGCATTGCCTCTGCTCCATCGACGAGGCGCATCGCCCGGGTGGACCCAGAGCCCTGCCACTGGGGAACGACTACGAAGGTTGCTGGCACACGAAATAGTGTGGCACCTACAGCCGCACGGCCTCGTCAAGTTTCGCTCTGAGCGCTGCCGCGTCGAACGTGCCGCCGTAGCCGGGCTCGTCACGCTCGATGCGCCAGCTTTCCGCCAGCGGGCCGATATTCACAGCGTCGAAGCCGATCTCGTCGAAGAAGCGGGTCACGAGATTGACGGCGTCCGGGAAGTCGCTCGCCGTCGCGAGAGCTCGCCGCCCGGGTGTGCCGGAGGGCAGTGCGTCGCTCAGGATCTCGCTCCACTTGATGTGGTTGAAGCCCTTCGCGACTTTCGCGCCCACGAGGTGCCGTTGCAGGAACCCGCTCACCGTGAGCTCGTGGTCATCGAGCTCCTGGATGTGCCCATCCCGCTCGAAGTAGTAGTTATCCGTGTCAATGACGACCTTTCCCGCGAGGGGACCGACCGGAACGCCGAGCGCCGCCTTCAGCGGGACGCTGACGACGACGAAGTCGCCCGCGCTGGCCGCTTCCATGCTGGTGGCGGCGGTGGCACCCTCACCGAGGTCGGCAATGAGGTCGGTGAGGGTGTCCGGTCCCCGCGAATTGGACATCACCACGCGATATCCCTTGCTGAGGGCCGCGCGCGCCACGCTACTGCCGATGTGTCCTGAACCGATGAATCCGATAGTCGTCATGCCGGGCTCAACGCCGCGCGCCCGCCCAGACTTCCCATTGCGGCGATTTCGTGGCTCGGATTCTGAGCGACCGGTGGTCGCGTGTCAAGCCCCTCCACCGGTGCGGTTGTCGGCACGGGCGCACCATACGATGCACTCGCGAGCCAAATTGGATCGACGAAAGGATTACGCCTTGGGCACGTTGCTCTACGGCAGCTCGAGACTTGAGATTGAGTTCGAGGACCGGGTCATGGCTCACCTGCAACTCGTCATCTCGACGAAACTGCGCCGCCGCGAGGCATTCTTCTTCTCCTGGCGCGACGACCCCGTTATCGGTGATGGTCGCAGCAGCATCTGGCTGGACCCCGCCATCCCGCTGCATTTTCGCTACGCGTCTCCGGAGCGGCACCAGCTGAACCGCGAGTGGCTTGAGGAACTCACGCAGTCGGCGAACCAACCGGCTGGCCTCTCGCTGACGACCGAGCCCGGTGCAGACATCAGCAGGCCAAGGTCGCGCGTGTAGCGGTCCACCGGACAGACTCAGTCGTTCTCGACCTCGAAGTCCCACTCCGCGACGACATGCGTTCCGTCCGGCGCCCAGCGCATGAGTCCCTCTCCGACGACCATGACGGCGCGCAGCTCAAACGTGGTGTGCTCGCCCGGCCGCAGTGTCGATGGCGGTTGCGGTTCACCCGGCACAAGGATCGGCCGGTAGATGGCACCTAGATGGTCGATGCTCGAGAAGTCCGTGGTGTCGACGTGCACCGAGGTTGCGCCCGCCCGGATCGTGACCGTCCACGTACAGGTCGTTGCCTCGGCCTGGTAGGGCAGGCCCTCGCCGGGTACCTCCGGTCCGGTCACCGTGACGAGCGCTCCTCCCGACCCGGTGCTGACCGCATCTCCCTCGGTGGTCAGGGCCGGTTTGCCGGGCGTTCCGACGAGCACTCGATCGGTGTCGAAGGATGCCGGCGGCAGGAACGAGGGGAGCGAGCCGTATTTCGAGGTGTCGGTCGTCTTCGGCGAGGGTGGGCCGACCGTTGCCGCGCACCCCGCGAGGCTCACCGCTACCGCGACGGCGACCAAAACCTGCACGCCCGGGCGGGGGCGCCGCGCTTGTGACGCGACGCCCCCGCCCGATTCAGGCACCCGCACTAGTAGTGCCTGCGCGCGTTCGTGAACACGTCCGGACCGAAGTCGGCAAGGCCCGGTTGCGCGGCGAACCCGATGTGACCCTGGCCATCGATTCCCCCCGAGACGGTTCCGGCAACCAGCCCGTGGTGATCGTTGCCGTGGCTGACATCGAAGATGTCCTCCATGGTTCGCAGCCAGCTGTAGTGGTTGTAAAGCACGGAGCTGACCGTGCCGGGCCGGATCAACGGGCTGATCAGCACGCTCCCCGTGTCTCCGCCGCCGGTCGTCGCATCCGTCGCGTCGTACAGCGGGTCGGCGGTCTGTCCGGGGGCAAGGAAGCCGGGCGCTCCCTCGGCACTCAGCGTGATGCCGTTGACCGATCCGGTCGGGGTGACCGGGTTTCCGGCCTGGTCGACGAGCTGGAACGAGCCGTCAACCACCGAGCCCGATGAGGTCGATGCGAATTGGGGTCCGGTATCGCTCACTGCTCCGACGAAGGTGTTCGCCGGAATCGGGCTGGTGCCGCCGGGTCCCGTCTTGTCGGTCGAGTCCGTGACCTGGCGGCCGGTGTCATCCGCGAGGATGGCCGGGTCGAGCACGTACGTCGATGACCCGTTTGCGGCGACCGAGTCGCTGCGTGCACCTGGAGTGGTGCCGGATCCGCCGCGCACGATGCCCGGAACGCAGTTCGCGGGAACCTTCGGCGATGTCGATGTGCAGGCCGGTGGTCGATCGATGAAGGAGTTGTTGCCGGGACCGGGGTAGAGCTGCTGGCCCGCGGAGTTGACTCCCAGCGTCGAGTTCGGCCCGGTGGGCTCGGTGTGAACGGACTTTCCGAAGATGGTCTGGCCGGCGGCATCCGCGGAAATACCCGCGGAGGCGTTGGGCTGGTCTCCCGCCGTCGGCCCGTAGGCGTTCGCGTTGTTGAAGCTGTTGCCCGAGTAGGTGAAGGGCGGGTTGCCCTCGTCGAAGGTGATGTCGATGAGGCCGCCGTCTTTGAACGCGGGAGACTTCTCGATCATCGGGATGTAGTACTCGAGGAACAGGTCGGACGCGTACAGGCCACCGGTGAAGTTCTTCGGTGAGGTCGACTCCGGGTTCGGGGTCTCCGCCTGGTAGATCGGAGCGCCGCTCGCGTTGAAGGAACCGGACAGGTTGTTGCCCTTGCAGATCGCGTCGTGGGCGTCGCTGCAGTTGTTGGGGCTGATCCAGCTGAACGCGGGCGTCGTCGACGACTTCTGGAGGTCGTGGAACAGGCCCGTCGACGAGCTGTCAAGGTTCGCGATGTGCGCTGCATCACAGTCGGTGCCACCCTGGGCTGGCTTGGTCAGCCCCGGGTCCGTGCCGTTCCTCGTGACCGTGCCGGTGAGGCTGTGGAACCACGGGAACGGGAAGTGCTTGGCCACGTACTGGTCATTGGCCTGAGCGCCGGTGAAGCTCGTCACTCCCGGCGGAAGCGGATGCGACGGCGTCGCAGTGAGGAAGGCCGGGTTGGTGGTCGGGTCGTTGTCCTTGGTCCCCGGACCGGCGCAGGTCGCATCCTCACGCCCCGCCTGGTCGCCGAGGTCCTGGGCGTAGCCCTTCCAGGTCTTGCCTGCCGCGTCGAGTTGGTTGAACAGCGTCGGGGTGTCGGTCGGGTAGGTGCACCCGTTCGCCCCGTTGGGGGCGTTCGCGCCGCTGGGCTGGGCCGCGTTGGCGGTGGAGGCGACCTGTCCGGCGTTCGCGCCGGTCTTGATGATGGTCGAGTTGCTGCCGAAATCGGTGTTGGCGACGCTGCAGTCCGACTGGGTGTCCTCCTGGGGCGACTGCCCGGAGACCATCGAGATGTAGTTGTCCATGCTGGAGTGCCCAGTGCCGTAGTAGTTGGTCAGCAATGCCCCCTGGCTGGGGAGTGATTTCCAGAGATAGCTGTTCTGGTTGAGCCCCGTGAAGGTTGCGTCGTACGACTTGTTTTCGAGGATGATCAGCCAGACGTGCTTGATCTGCCCGTTCGATAGTCCCGTGCTGCTGATGGTCGTTCCGACCTGGTTCGACGTCGCGGAGGCGCTCGACGTGGAGAGTGCGATTCCAGCCGCGACGAGCCCCACGGATGCGGCGACGACCACGGCGCGCTGCAGGCGCTTGCGTTTCCCAATGATTCCCATACATCCGGTCTATCAATTCCGACAGATCGGTCGACACCCATTTGGGGGTCAGGACGGTGAATTGTCGGTAAACACGATCGGCGGACTGTCCACGGCACGTCGCGAGCGTGCGATCCCGAAGCCGACGAGTGACGCAGCGATGGCGGTGAGGGTGAGACCGGCGATCAGTATCCCGGCCTCGAACTGAGACCTTTGGCCTGACGTCCAGTGCGGCTGCGCGATGCTGCCGACGAAGAGGGTTGCCAGGATGGTGCCGGTGACGGCGATCCCGACTGCCGTGGCGACCTCGGATGCGGTGTCCACCAGGGCCGCCCCGATCGAGGTCCGATTCTGCGGCAGGCCACGGAGCACGTTTGTTCCGGCCACGACACCGTTCACCCGAATCCCGGCAGCCACGAGGGCCAGAGCAATCGCAATCCAGACGTATCCGAAACCGCTGAACAGCCCGTACATGGCGAGTCCGGCGACGACAGCGATGGCGCTCAGCCACGCGGACCGCTCCAGCCCGACTCGTTCGATGAAGCGGTTGGACAGCGGGCCGCCGAAGATGAGGACGACGACCTGGGGGAGCATCCCGATCGAGGCGAGAAACGGCGGCCATCCCCAGTCGAGCTGCAACTGGAGCGTCACCATGTAGCCCATCCCGGCGACGGCCAGCCCGGTCGCGGCCTTGAACGCCAGGCCGCTCGAGACCAGCGGCCGGGCGACGAGCTTCAGGTCGAGAAGCGGATGGCGGGCCGAACGCTCGCGCACGACGAACCCGGCCGCTCCGGCGAGCGTCGCGGCGGTCACGGCCCACGGCGCCCAAGAACCGACGCCCTCGTTGACGAAGAGGGTCGGCGCGACCAGGGCGAGCACGATGGTGGCAGTGCCGAGCGCCGCACCCGCGATGTCGATGGGATCGCGGTGGAGTTCGGCCGGGTCATCCGCCGCAATCCCGATTCGGATGCCGATGATCGCCAGCACCGCGATGGGAACGTTGACCAGTAGGAGAACCTGCCACGGCGCGACCGCGAGGACAAAGCCTCCCGCGGTCGGTCCGATCGCGAGACCGACCAGCCCGACGGTGGAGATCAGGGTCATCGCGCGGACCCGGAGTCGGTCGCCGTCGAAGAGCCGGAACGCCAGCGCGATCGAGCCGGGGGTCGTCATGGCCGCAGCGACGCCCATCACGGCTCGCACTGCGATGAGTTCTCCGGATGTCGTGACGAAGAGGGTCGCCAGGCTGGCGACACCCAGCAGAACGAGCCCGATGAGCATGATGCGGCGTCGGCCAAACCGGTCGGCGATCGCACCGAACGCGAGCATCAGCCCGCCGAAGACGACGGCGTAGACGCCGGTCACCCACTGCAGGGCGGTGGTCGACGCGTGCAGTTCGCGCCCGATCGTCGGCAGCGCGACGTTCAAGATCGAGTTGTCGAGCATCTCGAACAGGAAGACGGCGGAGAGCCCGGCGAGGGCGATCCACGCCTCTTTCAGAGATCGGGGCGAATGTGGCGTCGTGGGAGTGGTGTTGTCGGACATGCGACTAGATTATGTGACTAAATGTAGTTACACAAGGACTAAGTTGAGTTACACAAGGTAGTGCTCGACGGAAGCGGAGATTTTGGATGCCAAGGACGAGTGAGCGAGGCGGTCCGCAGACGCGCGCCCGCATCCGAGAGGTCGCCAACCGCCTCTTCCTCGAGCGCGGCTACGACGCGGTGACGGTCGCGGAGGTTGCGCGCGAGGCCGGGGTCTCCAGCGTGACGGTCTTCAACCACTTTCCGCGCAAGGAGGATCTCTTCCTGGATCGCACCTCGGACGCGGTCGACTTCCTGCGTTCCGCCGTTCGCGACCGGGCTACCGGCGTCGACGTGCTGGAGTCCCTGCGCACCGAGAGCGTGCGACTGTTCGATGCTCGCCATCCACTCTCGGGTGTCGACGAGCGATCGGCACCGTTCTTCCGAACGGTCGCGGAATCGCCTGCCCTGGTCGCCCGCGCGCGGGAGATTTCGTCCGAGTTGCAGCGGATTCTCGCCGAGGAGCTTGAACGCGACCCGTCCTTCGACGACGATGCGCCGTTGCTGGCCGCGCTTTTCCTTGCCGGATACAGCTCGGTGATGGTCAGCACCGCGACCCGTCTTCTCGCCGGCGGGCCGTATGCCGCCGTCGTGAAGGACCACCGGATCCGCCTCGACCGGCTGTTCGACACCCTCCGCAACGGGATTCGGCGTTGACATGACGCAAATGGTGGGAATGCCCGTGGCATATCAACCATTTGCGTCATGTCACCGAGAGTCCGCGCAAAACCTACGGGCGAGAGCGGATGTTGAAGTGGTGCCCCCACGCAGATTCGAACTGCGGCCCCTGCCTCCGGAGGGCGAGAAGTGGCTTGATTTAGCACGCCTATTGGACAAAACCCCAGTGTTCATAAGCGATTGTGATCAACGGAGAATCAGGTAAATCAAGGTGATTTAGTTCAAACGTTGCCATTTTGTTGCCACGACGCTCAGTCGGTGGCAGAGCGCATCTCCTCAGCAACATGCGCGTTGTCCCAACTTCCCTTTGCTGAAGCAGTCAGACGGGCGTCCTCAACTTCGTCGATCATTCGAAATCCGTGATTGGTGATCTCGAAATAGCTGACCCCATTTTCCAAAGCGCGAACGCCCCAGTTGGCACAGCCGGTCGCTGCCTCTTCTTCTAACCAAATGCCGAGCATGTGCAGAAAATCTGTTTCATCGTCGGGCACTGCATACAAGAACGGCATTGGCAGTGTTGAGTCCACCAGTGGGATTCGGGCTGCGAACATTTCCGGTTGGCGCGCGATCCGAAAGTGCAGATCGAGCAGGTGGTCGTTGACGCTCGCGGATTCCACATCGAAGTTGTCGTTGTGCAAGATTTCTGGGGCCAACCTCAGGATCTCTGTCTCGTCGAACTTGCCCATGCAATCAGTCTCTCAACCCAAGGGCGCAGATTCGGGAGCGGCGGGTTTAGGCGGTAGCCCTATCTCGAAGACGTTCTGAAGGAAATTGACCGTTCGAGTAGGTAGCGCGTCCCCGGGGTAGAACGACTCGAAGAGCCTCTGCGGCCCCGACATTTTCTATTTCGTTGAGCGCAAGGAGCTTCGTAATGTCGTCGGTGTCTCGTCCTGGCCGCGCCGCGTTGAGCTTCATCGCGAGCAGCGCGTCGATTGGAGCGACAGAGATCGAAACGTTTTCGTCGTCGAAGATCGGCTCCCAATCGACGATCTGACCCCACGCCGGGATGAAGCCGACCGCTTTATTGTTGAGCCAATCAGTCGGCCATCCGCGATCTAGTGCAATCTGCTCGATGATCGGCATGATCTGGGCGACGGGTTCGATCTGATCGTCGATGTCCGCAGTGGTCTTTCGCTCGAAGTAGGCGAGTCGCAGCGCAGCGCCACCGACGATCCGAATTGAGACGCCTGTGATGCCCTGCTCGTGCGCGAGGCGGACGACCTCGCGTAGTCCATCGATGAGGTCTTGTCGATCCAGCAGCAAGGTTTCAGACGCTTTCTAAAGTCGTTCGCTCCACAAGCACATTACGTCGAAGGAACTCAGCGGGCACGTTTGCGCGATCGGGCTCGAGATCGTATTTGCCGAGCTGTGGCGATTCTGCCTGAGAAAGGCTGCGACGGGCTGCATTTATCCACGCCGGCTTGGGCAGCTTCGACTTGGAGAGCCAGTAGTCAGCCAATGCGGCCAGGGCAGCGTCCCAGGCGCGCGATCCGGTTTGGTGCGGCTCCGCTACGGCCAGCACGACGCGGTCGACGCCCTTGGCGCGATGAAGGTTGTCCGAGTAATCCAGGAAGGCGCGGAGAGCCGAGTCGGTCGATTGGGACTTGAGCGCGACCGAGATCCGCTCCGCGGTCTCGATTGCATCGGGGCCGACGCCGGGCACTGCGATGATGCGGTGGCCGGTCTGACGAAGTAGACGTTCAAGAGTTTCGACGGTCGGCGTGCGCTTGCCGGCTTCGATGGTCGAGATGTCGGGCTGGCTCGTTTTCGTGCGCGCGGCGAGATCGCCCTGACTGATGCCACTGGTCAGGCGCGCGGATCGGAGCAATGTCGATGCAGCCATTCGAGCCTCCAAAACATTATATCTAAGTCGATATATTAACTCATCGATCACAGGTAGTCGAGATGCCCTAGTTCCTTACCGAGTGACTAGTCGTTTGACCCCGCACTTGGTGCGACGGGTCAAACGACCGGGTTAGGGGCTTGGATCCCTGTCATTCCGCCACTCCTGCGCGAGGCGCACATCCCAACCCCCCACACACATCACAAGTTCTGGTCTGGGGGGTTGGGATGCAAGGGAGTGGCGGAATGACAGGAATCCAGAGAGGGGAAAAAAGGTAAGTTGGGCGACAGCGAAGATCAGCTTGGTTTTCGACGAGAGAGGCCAATGCGTTGTATGGGCTGGATGCAAAAGTGGATCTCAGCTTCCTTATCGGAGCTGAGCTCGAACAAGTTGCGATCGGTGAGTATCAGATTCAGTTCAATTTCGACGGGACGCGGTCGCTCTCCGTTGAGAATGCGTTCGCAATTAGCGACAACGGCGCTCGCGCGAGGTTCGAAGGGGCACCAGCGGGCGCGGCAGCAGCGGTTTCGTTACTTGGGAGAAAGGTCGTGAGCGAGATCCACACGAACTCAGGGGACCTGCGTCTCGAATTCGAAGGCAACGGTGTCTTGGAGCTGGCGGACGGTTCGACGCAATACGAGTCGTACCAGATCACCCATGGCGAGGAGATCTACGTCGTTTAGAGCTCGCGTCTTTTGAGCGTCGGTGGCGCGTTCTAGCTTCGCCACATGGGGAGCGTGACGGCTTACGAGACAAACGCGGGCAAGCGATACCGGGTGATCTATCGCAGGCCCAACCACATCCAGACTCAAAAGCGCGGCTTCAAGACCAAGCGCGATGCCGAGCTGTTCCTGGCCAAGGTCGAGATCGACAAGAGCCGTGGTGCGTACGTCGACCCTGCCAAGTCACGAGTGCTGCTGGGGGAGTGGCTCGACGTCTGGATGGCGAGTCGGTCTGATTGGCGTGAGACCTCGCGCGAGCGCGCTCGGGGAATCGTCGTGCGCCACACTAAGCCAGAGCTAGGCGGGTATCCGCTCCCATCGCTGAGCCATCAGCTCGTCCAGAATTGGGCAGGGACGCTCTCAAAGACGCAGGGGCCGGCGAGCGTGCACAAGATCGTCAACGTCCTCTCTGGAGCTCTGCAGATGGCTGTCAAGGATGCACGACTGCCAGCGAGTCCGGCGCACGGGTTGAACCTGCCGAAAGTCTCGAAGGCATCCAAGCGCTATCTCACGCATACCGAAGTGAGGGATCTCGCAGACACCGTCGACGCGCTCGGCCGCGGTATCTATCGCGGGCAGTCGAACGGTTACGGCTTGCTGGTCCTCGTGCGCGCATATTGAGGTCTGCGCTGGGGCGAGGCGTCTGGGCTTCGTGTCAAGGACATCGACTTCAACGCGGGCGCCTCGAGATCCAGCACACCATCGTTGAGATCGACGGAATCCAGATCGACTCCGAACCGAAAGACTATGAAGCCCGATCCATCCCGGTGCAGGCAACGATCCTCGCTGAGTTGGAGACGCACGTCGAAGGCAAAGAAGCTGGCCCGCCAGTCTTCGCGGCAGCCCGAGGCGGATGGCTGCGTGGGAGAGTGTTCCGTCGAGGTTGGCTCGACGAAGCTGCGGAGACGATCGGCCAGCCGGGACTAACCCCACATGAGCTGCGTCACACCGCCGCCAGCCTCGCAATTAGCGCGGGCGCGAACGTCAATGCGGTACAGCGGATGCTTGGGCACGCATCAGCTGCCGTGACGCTGGACGTCTACTTGGATCTCTTCGACAGCGATCTCGACGCGGTAGCCGAATCGCTAGATCGTGCGCTTGTGCGCCGCGGCTGAGGCCCGAACGCCTACGGCCGTGGAAGACGAATACCTCGAATTCGCGACTAGCGGTAATCTGCCCGGCTTTTGGTCTTATGGGATAGTCAAGCATGCCAACAGAGAATGAGATCCGGGACGAGTTGGCAGTTCGCCTTACGTTGATCGAGCCCGGGCTAACGCTGGTCGAAAAGAACTACTTCCTTCGCAATTCCGAAGGGTCGAATGGATTCGTCGACATCTTGGCACGCGACTCGACCGGCTTGTTCGTCATTTTGGAGCTGAAGAAGTCGAGCAATACTTCTCGGGAAGCTCTTCATGAGATCGGCAAGTATGTTGACTTGCTTGGTCGAGACAAAGGAATTCCCCTACGCAGGGTCCGGGCGATGATCGTGTCGACCGATTGGCGCGAGCTTTTGGTCCCATTCAGCTACTACGCCTCAAGGTCGGATTTTCCGTTCAAAGGATTCCAACTGGACCTAGATTCGGACGAACTGACTCCCGTGCGTCTGAGCGAGGTGGAGATACTCGAGGCGCCTGAAGAGAGGTCGTTGACTGAATCGCAGCGTTTGATTGTTCTCGACCCCGAGCAGGATCCCGAGGTGATTTGGGCAAGTCTCCATGCCGCGCTAATCGACCTTGGAGTTCAAGACTTCGTTGCGGCGAAGCTCGTCTCCCAATCTCATCAGGTTTCGCTCGCAGTCGCGTTGGGAACCGTCTGGATTCCCGAGGCAAGAGAACGGTTAGTGTCGTCGATTGTCCAAGCCGGTCTACTCGATGAAGAAGATCTGGAAGACGAGACAGTTGAAGAACTCGTGTTCACGGAACTGTCCCGTGTCTGGCGCGTTGCCACTCTCGGAGTTTGCTATCCGGAGAAGGTCGGCTCGCTTATTTACGCGCATGGTTGGGCTCTTACTAGTTGGTTCCGAAGCGGTGTATTCGAAGATGCTCTCGTTTTTCCGGATAGCGACTTGTCCGATCTCGTCCAGGGATGGACCGGTGGCCTCTCGGTCGGCAAGTACCAAGGTCGCGCGCGCCCCGCAAACCGCCTGCAGTGGAACGAGATGGTCGAAGGCTTGGATGGGGCGCTTGCTGGAAACGAAAGCTGGAGAAGCGTTGTGAGCGAATGGATGCTCCAAGTCGCCGGACGCTCACGAGGATTCGACGTTGCTGCGCACGTTTACGACCCCGGGGATTTTCTCCAGACACTCGTCCATGGATTCGACGAGGAAGACCTCGCCCGGCTTGTTCCAGACATGGGTGTAGTGATCGAAGACCCAGTGAGTGCGGTCGGATTGATTGGGATGCTTGCATGGAACGGTCAGAGCGTTGATTTGAGATCCGCGCTTGCGAGCGTTTATCGCTCACCCGGCGAATGGGGTGATGCTCGTGCATTTGGAGGGGTCAGGGAGACAGACCGCGAATTGTTGACGGCGTGGAATCTTAGGTACGTCCTATGGGAGAAGAAGGCTCAAGACGACTTACCGAAGCTGCTCCACTTAGAGCGGGGCAGACTGGTGCGGACAGCAGGACGCGAGAATTTCTTAGGCGACATTGTCTTCCCGGGCACGAGGCCGCTCGCGGATTTTTTCGATCGCTATGCAGGTGAGATCCGCGGCATAGTCGGCAAATTGAAATCCACGTTGGTGATCGACGGAACCACCGCAACCCAGCTGCATTTCATCGACAACACGACGCCCTGGCAGTGGTGACGTTTCTCACTAGCGAGCCAGCTCGGCCTCTTGGCTGTCGGCGTGGTAGGCATTTTTGAATGTTGCCAAAACGTTGCCACGACGCCGAAACCGCGCTCTGCCCAGGAATACCGGCTGACCTGCTATTTCTTGAAGTGCCCCCACGCAGATTCGAACTGCGGCCCCTGCCTCCGGAGGGCAGTGCTCTATCCCCTGAGCTATGGGGGCTCAGCGCCTAGCTAGATTAGCAGCATGGCTGATGAGGCTTCCCTGCGCGAGCGACTGCGCCAAGTTCCGACCGTCACGGCCGAATTCCCGTACTTCGATACGGATGCCGCACCGGACGATCCCATCGAGTTGTTACTCGAGTGGCTCGACGCGGCGATCGAGGGCGGCGTGCTCCAGCCCCTCGCGATGTCGGTCGCCACAGCAACGACCGACGGCCATCCGTCCAACCGGACCCTGATTCTCAAGGACGTGGATGCGACATCCGTCTGGTTCGCCTCACTCGATTCGGGGCCAAAGGGTGCCGATCTCGCCGAGAATCCGGAGGCGGCCCTGGTGTTCTACTGGCGGGAGCAGGGCCGGCAGATTCGCATGGTCGGCACGGTCGATCCGGGGCCGCGCGAAGTCAGCGAACGGGACTTCCTGCAGCGCCAACCGAGCGCCCGCGCTCGGGCGATCGCCGGGCGGCAGAGTGAACCGGTCGAAAACTTCGACGCCCACCTGAAGCCCGCCCTCAAGAAGGTGGAGGCCAACCCGGATTTCGTTCCCGCCGAATGGGTCGCCTACCGCGTCACCCCATGGAGTGTCGAGTTCTGGCAGGCCGAGCGCGAAAGGGACCAGGTCCGCCTGCGCTACCTGAAGGAGCACGCCGGCTGGGTGAAGGACCTGCTCTGGCCGTGAGCCGATGAAACGGCCCGGCCTCTGACATCATCAGAGGATGATGCGGACCGTCAATGTGCACCTCGAACTGGCCCTCCGCGGTCGCACCAACATGGTCTTCAGCATGACACCCGCGATCGGCGCGACCATCGCGACCGAGAGGCTCGAATTCCTCCTCGACGGGGTCGCTCAGCCGTCGCGAGAGATCGAAGACGCACACGCGGGCCGCCTCCAGGTCTTCGAGACGAACCGGGGCACGCTGACCGTCGACTACGACGTCGAGGTGGTCGGACGAACGGATCCCGCCCCCGCCACCGAGCTCGACCTGATCACCTACCTGCGGCCGAGCCGCTACGCGCAGTCCGACAGCCTGACCCCGATCGCGCGCTCCGAGTTCCGCGGGCTCACCGGCTACGTGCTGGTCCAGGCGATCACCGACTGGGTGTTCGACCACATCGCCTACGTCCCGGGGTCGAGCCAGCCGACGGACGGCGCGACCAGGACGCTCACGAGTCGCCAGGGCGTCTGCCGGGACTTCGCTCACGTCACCATCGCGTTCCTCCGAGCTATGGAAATCCCGGCGCGAATGGTGTCGGTGTATGCCCCCGGCCTCATCCCGATGGACTTCCACGCCGTCGTCGAGGCCTGGGTCGACGGCCAGTGGTGGGTCATCGATTCGACGCGTCTCGCACCGCGCGCGACCCTGCTTCGCATTGCGACGGGTCGGGATGCGGCGGACACCGCCTGGCTGACCAGCACCTGGACCGATCTCGCCGTCAACTCGATGGCACTCACCGTGACCGCCGACGAGCTCCCGTTCGATGACGGCTACGAGCGGGTGCAGCTGGGCTAGCGCCCAAATCGCTCCGATAGGCTCGATCCGTGAATCCAGCCGATCTGTCCGCATCCCTCCTCGCCGTCGTGTCGGGGATCCTTGCGCGCCGCGGATCGACCGAAAAGATCACCATCAACGACGTAGCGCTGGAGCGCCCGCGCTCGCGGGAGCACGGTGACTGGGCATCCAATATCGCGATGAAGCTTGCCAAGCCGCTCGGCGCCAACCCCCGTGAGCTTGCCGACGAAATTGCGGTCGACCTCGCCACGGTCGATGGAGTGGCCAGGGTGGATGTCGCCGGCCCCGGCTTCATCAACATCACGCTGGATGCCGCCGCCGCGGGTGCACTCGCCAAGGTCATCGTCGAACAGGACGCCGACTATGGTCGCGGTGACCTGTACGCCGGGGTGACCATGGACCTCGAATTCGTCTCGGCCAACCCGACCGGCCCGCTCCACATCGGTGGCGTGCGCTGGGCGGCGGTTGGCGACAGCCTCGCCCGGATCTTCCAGTTCGAGGGCGGAATCGTCACCCGCGAGTACTACTTCAACGACCACGGCGCACAGATTGACCGGTTCGCACGCACGCTGCTCGCCAACTGGGCGGGGGAGCCGACACCCGAGGACGGCTACGGCGGCGACTACATCGAAGACATCGTCGCGCGCGTTGTCGAGGCCTACCCGGGCGAGCTCGAGGACATCCCGACCAGGGAGGAGATCCAGGAGGTCTTCCGCGCGGTCGGCGTCGAGTTCATGTTCGGCGACATCAAGAAGAGCCTTCAGGATTTCGGTGTCAACTTCGACGTGTTCTTCCACGAGAACGACGTGCACGAGTCCGGTGCAGTCGAGCACGCCATCGATCGCCTCCGCGAGCTCGGTGCGATCTATGAGAAGGATGGCGCCGTCTGGTTCCGCTCGACGGATTACGGCGACGACAAGGACCGCGTCGTCATCAAGAGCGACGGCGAGTACGGCTACATGTCTGGCGACCTCGCCTACTACCTGAACAAGCGTGAGCGCGGCTTCGAACGCAACCTCATCATGCTCGGGGCGGATCACCACGGCTACGTCAAGCGCCTGATGGCGATGACGGCGGCGTTCGGCGACAAGCCGTACTACAACCTCGAGATCCTCATCGGGCAGCTGGTGAATCTCCTGAGCAACGGCGTGGCCCAGAGGATGAGCAAGCGTGCGGGCACCGTCGTCGTGCTCGAAGACCTCGTGGATGCGGTCGGCGTTGACGCCGGACGGTACGCGCTGGTGCGGTCATCCATCGATTCGCAGATCGACATCGACCTCGATCTGTGGAGCCGCAAGACCAGTGATAACCCCGTCTTCTATGTCCAGTACGCCCACGCGAGGACACGGGCGGTTGCCCGTAACGCCGAGGCCAGCGGAGTGGATCGCGCCGCCTTTGACGCGTCGTTGCTGACCCACGAGAGCGAGAGTTCTCTCCTCGGCATCCTCGCGGAGTTCCCGAGGGTCGTGCGCCAGGCCGCGGAGCTGCGGGAGCCGCACCGGATCGCGCGCTACGCCGAGGAACTCGCGGGCGCCTACCACCGCTGGTACGACAACTGCCGGGTAACCCCCCTCGGCGAGGAGCCCATCACCGATCTGCACCGCACCCGGCTCTGGCTCAACGACGCGGCCGGCGTAGTGCTGCGCAACGCGCTCGGACTGCTCGGCGTGAGCGCACCGGATCGGATGTAAATGTCCACGACCATCGTGGAGGCGCCAAGGAAGAAGCGCCGCGGTCGCCGCGCACTCATCGTGCTGCTGGTGATCGTTCTGGTGCTCGTCGCCGGCTTCTTCGTCGGAGACTACTTCGCGAAGAAGTATGCGACCGATTACGTGCGTGACCAGGTCGCGTCCTCGCTCGGACTGCCGTCGACGACGCCCGTGACCGTGGACCTCGGATCGGGCTCGATCCTGCTGCAGGCGGCGACCGGCCAGATCAACGACGTGAATATCGCGATCAACCCGATCGTGTTGGATGGCCTCTCGGGATCGGCGAAGCTTACGGCGCACGGGGTTCCGCTCAACCAGACCTCTCCGGTGAAGACCCTCGACATCGTGGTGGTTGTCCCGACCACCACGGTTTCGACCGCCATTTCGCAGGTTCCATCGCTGAAGTCGCTCAAGCCGAAAGTCTCCATTTCAGGAAAGCACGTCGCCGTTGTCGGCACCATCTATGTGTTCGGGTTTCCGCAGTCGATCGGGGCAACCCTCACCCCGAAGGTCACCGCGGGCGTGCCCGGCTTCAGCATCGACACCGCAAGCTTCGACGGTGCGACCGTGACGGCCAGTGTTCTCGATCGCTACCTCCCCGGCCTGACGACCCTGCTGGAGTCCGGAACGTCTCTGTGTATTGGAGACCGACTACCTAAGGCGTTCACGCTCACCAGCATCGCCGTGCATGGCCAAACCATCGTCTCGACCTTCACCGGAAACGGCGTCGAGCTGAACGCCGCGGCGCTTTCGCAAAAGGGGACCTGCTCGTGACCGCCAATCCGCTCGCTCCCGCCTGGCTCGACGTACCAACGAACGCGAACGCCCTCCAACCGACGGTGTGGTCGAAGGGGGCGATCCGCAATCCCTCTGGCGTGCTCGAGATCGCCGGGCTGGATGTCGCCACTCTCGTGGCCGAGTATGGAACGCCCGTCTACGTCGTCGATGAGGCGGATACTCGCGGGCGCGCTGTTCAGGTGCGGGAGTCCTTTGACCGCGAGTTTGCCCGGGTCGGCTCACGCGCAAAGGTCTACTACGCAGGCAAGGCGTTCCTGACTATCGAGGTTGCGCGATGGATGATCGCCGCAGGCCTCAACATCGACGTCTGCAGCGGGGGAGAGCTTGCCGTTGTTCTCGCGGCCGGCATTGATCCCGCTCGGCTTGGCCTGCACGGAAACAACAAGAGCGTGGCGGAGATCGACCGTGCCGTTTCGGTCGGCGTCGGTGCGATCGTGCTCGACAGTCTGATCGAGATCGAACGCGTCGCGGCTGCCGCGGCAAAACACGGGCGCATCCAGCCGGTTCGGCTTCGCATCAATAGCGGGGTTCACGCGTCGACCCACGAGTACCTGGCGACCGCGCGCGAGGACCAGAAGTTCGGCATCCCCCTGGCCGACGCGGAGGCTACGGTGGCGATCATTCGCTCGCACCCGGGGCTGGACTTCCTCGGCCTGCACTCACACATCGGTTCCCAGATCTTCGAGTCCGACGGATTCGCCGAGGCCGCGCGCAGGCTGTTCGCCATGCACGCGAGGCTTCTCGAGGGCGGCCCGGTCCCCGAACTCAACCTCGGCGGCGGGTTCGGCATTGCCTACACCTCGGTGGATGTCGCGCTCTCCCTCGATGAGATCGCTCGCCGCTTCGCCGACATCGTTTCGGCCGCGGCCGCCGAGTTGGGCATCCCGGTGCCGATCGTGTCGGTCGAGCCGGGCCGCGCGATCATCGGGCCGTCGACGGCGACGATCTACGAGGTGGGCACCGTCAAGGACGTGCTGGTGACGCTCCCGGACGATACGACTGCGATCCGCAAGTACGTCTCCGTCGACGGCGGCATGAGCGACAACATCCGTGCCGCTCTCTATCGTGCCGACTACTCGGTGCGCATCGCATCGCGAGTGTCGGGGGCAGAGCCCGTGCTGGTTCGTATCGCGGGCAAGCACTGCGAGAGCGGTGACATCGTCGTGCACGCCGACTATCTGCCGGGGGATGTCCAGCCGGGGGACCTGGTGGCGGTGCCGGCAACCGGCGCCTACCACTGGTCAATGGCCAACAACTACAACTATCTTGGGCGACCACCCGTGGTCGCCGTAAAAAACGGGGTCGCCCGCCTTCTGGTGCGACGCGAAACCGAAGCTGATCTGTTGTCGAGAGACGCCGGACTGGAGACCAAATGATCGAGTACCGAAACCTTCGTATTGCCATCCTCGGCGGTGGAAGCGTGGGCGCCCAGGTCGCGTCGCTGCTGCTCGAGCACGGCGACGAGCTCGCGAGTCGCGCGGGCGCGGGTCTCGAACTGATCGGTGTGGCCGTCCGCGATCTCGACGCGAAGCGCACCCCACCCTTGCCGAGGGAGCTGCTGACGACCGACCCGGCATCCCTCATCCTCGGCGCGGACATCGTCATCGAACTCATGGGCGGAATCGAGCCGGCCCGAACCCTGCTCCTGGACGCGATCAACTCCGGCGCGGACATCATCACGGCCAACAAGGCGCTGCTGGCGACCCACGGGCCCGAGCTCTTCGACGCGGCCGAGCAGGTCGGTGCTCAGCTGTACTACGAGGCCGCGGTGGGCGGGGCGATTCCGATCATCCGTCCGCTGCGCGACAGCCTGGCCGGCGACCGGGTGAAGCGCATCCTCGGCATCGTCAACGGCACGACGAACTACATTCTTGACCTCATGGAGCGGGAGGGCGCGAGCCTCGAGGACGCCCTCGCCAAGGCGACAGAGCTCGGATATGCGGAGGCAGATCCGACCGCCGATATCGAGGGCTACGACGCCGCGCAGAAGGTCTCGATCCTCGCGAGCCTGGCCTTCCACACCAATGTTCCGCTCGAGGCCGTCCACCGCGAGGGGATCACGGCGGTCACCATGGAGCAGGTCGAGTCCGCGCGCAAGGCGGGATTCGTCGTCAAGCTGCTGGCCATCTGCGAGCGGCTGACCGACGCCGAGACCGGCGAGGACGGGGTCAGCGCGCGCGTCTACCCTGCGCTGATCCCGGTGACCCATCCACTCGCGGCCGTGCACGGCGCCAACAACGCGGTCTTCATCGAGGCCGAGGCGGCCGGCGACCTCATGTTCTACGGCGCGGGCGCGGGCGGCCTGCAGACCGCGTCCGCGGTCCTCGGCGACCTCGTCTCCGCCGCACGCCGACACGTCATCGGTGGGCCCGGCGTCGCGGAGTCGAACCACGCGAACCTCCCCGTTCTGCCGATCTCCAGCATCACGACCAGGTACCAGATCACCCTCAAGGTCGCTGACCGACCTGGCGTGCTCGCCGCAATCGCGAGCCTGTTCAGCGAGCACGGCGTCTCGGTCGAGGCCCTCACCCAGTCCGCCGGGCTCGGGGCAATCGACCCCGACGCCACCGCTACCCTTGTCATTGGGACCCACGAGGCCACCGAGCATGCGCTGGCCGCCACCGTAGCCGCGCTGAAGAGCAGCGAAGTCGTGAGGGCCGTCGTGTCCGTATTGAGAGTTGAGGGACTGTAGCAATTGGCTAATCAGTGGCGCGGAGTACTCCGCGAATACGCCGACCGGTTGGACATCTCCGACGCGACGCCAATCATCACCCTCGGCGAGGGTGGTACGCCGCTCCTGCCTGCCGACGCGCTGTCCGCGCGCACCGGCGCGAAGGTCTGGGTCAAGTTCGAGGGCATGAATCCGACCGGCTCCTTCAAGGACCGTGGGATGACCATGGCTGTCTCGAAGGCCATCGAGCACGGCGCGAAGGCGATCATCTGCGCGTCGACCGGCAACACGTCGGCATCGGCCGCAGCGTACGCGGCACACGCCGGGATCACCGCGGCGGTGCTCGTGCCCGAGGGCAAAATCGCAATGGGCAAGCTCGCGCAGGCGATCGCCCACAACGCACAGCTGCTCCAAGTGCAGGGAAACTTCGACGACTGCCTCGACATCGCCCGCGACCTCGCGGCCAACTACCCGGTGCACCTGGTGAACTCGGTCAACAACGACCGCATCGAGGGCCAGAAGACCGCGGCCTTCGAGGTCGTCGAGGTGCTCGGGGACGCACCGGACTTCCAATTCATTCCGGTGGGCAACGCCGGAAACTACACCGCGTACTTCCGCGGGTACAGCGAGGAGCTCGCCCGTGGCGAGTCGACGAAGCTCCCGCGGATGTTCGGTTTCCAGGCCGAGGGCAGCGCACCGATCGTGCTCGGCCACGTGGTGAAGAACCCGGACACGATCGCGAGCGCAATTCGCATCGGCAACCCCGCGTCCTGGGAGCTGGCCAAGGAGGCGCACGCGACCAGTAACGGCTACTTCGGCGCCATCAGTGACGCGAAGATCCTCGAGGCGCACCGCATCCTGTCCGCCGAGGTCGGAATCTTCGTCGAGCCGGCGTCCGCCATCAGCGTGGCCGGCCTGCTCGAGAGAAGCGAAGCCGGCGAGATTCCCAGGGGCGCGACCGTCGTCCTGACGGTCACCGGACACGGCCTCAAGGATCCGCAGTGGGCTCTCAAGACGGCAGACGGCTCCGACGTGAAGCCCACGGTCGTGCCCATCGACATCGCTCAGATCGCCGAAGTTCTCGGCCTCAAACCAGAAGCACAGTAACGGGAATGACGCTTCCGGTCGGGCTCTCCGTTGTCGTCAAGGTGCCCGCGACGACGGCAAACCTCGGACCCGGCTTCGACACCCTTGGCCTCGCACTGTCGCTGTATGACGAGCTGACCGTTACCGTGCGAGCCAAGCCCGGGGCGGCCGTGCTCGTCGTCGGAATCGGCGAGGGGGTCGTTCCGCTCGACGACACCAACCTCGTCGTTCGCGCGATCGCCCACACCTTCGCTCACTTCGACCAGCAGCTTCCCGGGCTCGACCTCGTCGCGCACAACGTCATCCCGCACGGTCGCGGGCTGGGCTCATCCGGCGCCGCCATTGTGTCCGGCATCATGGCCGCCAAGGGACTTCTCGAGGGCGTCGTCGACATCAGCTCTGGGGAGTTACTGGCGCTGGCGACCGAGCTGGAGGGTCATCCAGACAATGTCGCGCCCGCGCTGTTCGGTGGCCTCACGATCGCCTGGATGACCGGGGACGGCCCACAGTACAAGAAGCTCATGGTGCACCGCGGTGTATCACCGCTCGTCGTCGTGCCTCAGACCACGATGTCGACGGAGCTCGCGCGAACGCTACAGCCGACCTCTGTGCCCCACTCGGACGCGATCTTCAACGTCTCCCGGTCGGCCCTGCTGATCGCCGCACTCATCCAGAGCCCCGAGTTGCTCCTCGTCGCTACGGAGGATCGCCTGCACCAGGGCTACCGCGCCGCCGCGATGCCCGAAACGGATGCCCTGCTGCAGCTACTGCGCGAGAACGGCCTTCCGGCCGTGGTGTCGGGAGCCGGTCCCTCGATCCTGGTGCTCTGCAGCGATCCGGCGCAGCGCCTCGTCGCATCGGATCTTGTCGCAACGACGACCAAAAACGCCTGGGAATCGCTCATGCTGGCCGTCGACTTCAAAGGTGCTACAGTCATAGCGCACCCGGTTGAAGCTCTGGCACAAGCCAAAAGTTCCCCAGGTAGCAACTTATCTAGCACTCGCTGACCAGCAGATCTGAACTGCACGACACTGTTGCGAACAACACAGCAAATGTCTCCCGCCTCCAGTACTGCGAACTAGTGAGCGCATACCTCCGAGAGGTTTTTCACTCGGAGCCGAAAGGAACCCTTTTTCGTGACTGATGTCAACATCGGTGCGTCCAGCGCCGATTCTCGCGCCGCTTTGAGCGCCCTTCGTCTTCCGGAGCTTGTCGCTCTGGCCAACGAACGCGGCCTCGTCGGCGCATCCAAACTTCGTAAAGGAGAACTCGTGGACGCCATTAGCGCTGACGATGAAAACAACAACAACAACAACGCACCAGAGCAGGCCATCGAGGCCGCGCCGGTAGAGGCCGCAATCGAGGCGCCGCGCAAGCGCGCATCGCGCCGTGCGACGACCGCAGACGCCGAGGCCGCCGCGCAGGCAGCCGCGTCGCCGGCCGCGGAGGACAACGCGCCGAAGTCGGCGACCTCCCCCGTCGCCGAGCACGAGCCGAACATTGACGCCGCAACGCTCGAGAGCGATTCGGGCGAGCAGCTGACCCCGTCTGAGTCGAACGCGACCGACGGCGACAACGCCGACGCCGATGGCACCGACCAGGCACCGCGCAGCTCACGAAGCCGCAACCGCAACCGCGGCGGACAGAACGCCGGCGGCGCAAACGGCGGTGCCGCGAATGGCGGCCAGCAGGGTGGCAACCAGCCTGCGGCTCGCCAGCAGCCGTCCAACCAGAACAACGGCGGCAACCAGAACAACGGCGGCCAGCCGGGCGACGCCCAGGAGGGCAGCAGCCGCAGCCGCTACCGCGACCGCAAGCGAGGCCGCGGGCCGGCCTCCGAGGATTTCGAGCCCGAAATCACCGAGGATGACGTGCTCATCCCCGTCGCGGGCATCCTCGATGTCCTCGACAACTACGCGTTCGTCCGCACCAGCGGCTACCTGCCCGGTGCGAACGATGTCTACGTCTCGCTCGGTCAGGTCAAGAAGCACAACCTGCGCAAGGGCGACGCCGTCGTCGGCGCGATCCGCCAGCCGCGTGAGGGTGACAACAGCCAGGGTCGCCAAAAGTACAACGCGATCGTTCGCATCGACTCCGTCAACGGCCTGCCCGTCGACGAGGCCGCGAACCGTGTCGAGTTCAGCAAGCTGACCCCGCTCTACCCGACCGAGCGTCTTCGTCTCGAGACCGAGCCGGGCAAGCTGTCGACCCGCATCATCGACCTTCTCTCGCCGATCGGCAAGGGCCAGCGCGGACTCATCGTCTCGCCGCCCAAGGCGGGCAAGACGCTCGTACTGCAGGCCATCGCGAACGCGATCTCCAAGAACAACCCCGAGGTTCACCTCATGGTCGTTCTCGTGGATGAGCGCCCAGAAGAGGTCACCGACATGCAGCGCACCGTCAAGGGTGAGGTCATTGCCTCGACCTTCGACCGTCCTGCGGAGGACCACACCACCGTCGCGGAACTCGCCATCGAGCGCGCGAAGCGTCTCGTCGAGCTCGGTCACGACGTAGTCGTGTTGCTCGACTCGATCACTCGCCTCGGACGCGCGTACAACCAGGTCGCCCCGCCGTCCGGTCGCATCCTCTCAGGCGGAGTCGACTCCGCCGCCCTCTACCCGCCGAAGCGTTTCTTCGGTGCCGCGCGCAACGTCGAGGAGGGTGGCTCGCTCACCATCATCGCCACCGCGCTCGTCGAGACCGGGTCCAAGATGGACGAGGTTATCTTCGAGGAGTTCAAGGGCACCGGCAACATGGAGCTCCGCCTGTCGCGCCACCTGGCCGACAAGCGCATCTTCCCCGCCGTCGACGTGAACGCATCCGGAACCCGTCGCGAGGAGATGCTCCTCGGCGACGAGGAGGTCAAGGTCACCTGGAAGCTGCGCCGCGCCCTCGCCGGGCTCGAGCAGCAGCAGGCGCTCGAGATCGTCCTCGGAAAGCTCAAGGAGACCTCGTCGAACGTCGAGTTCCTGATGCAGATCCAGAAGTCGCTTCCCGCCACCAACGGCGCCAAGGAGGACTAAGTGTTCGAGTCAGTAGCGACGCTGCTGGCCGAACTCGAGGATCTCCAGACCCAGCTGTCCGATCCCGACGTTTTCGCCGACGCAGCGCGAGCCAAGAAGCTCAACCGCCGCTATGCGGAGCTGAACAAGATCGCGACGGCGTACACCAACTGGCAGCAGGCCGGCGAGGATCTCGACGCCGCGCGCGAACTCGCGCGAGAGGACGAGGCCTTTGCCGCCGAGGTGCCGAGCCTCGAGGAACACCTCGTCGAGGTGCAGGAGTCGCTTCGTCGACTTCTGATTCCCCGCGATCCGGATGATGGCCGCGACGTCATCATGGAGATCAAGGGTGGCGAGGGCGGCGCCGAGAGCGCCCTGTTCGCCGCGGACCTGCTGCGCATGTACATGCACTACGCGGAGTCGAAGGGCTGGAAGTACGAGATCCTCGACCGCACCGAGAGTGATCTCGGCGGCTACAAGGACGTGCAGGTCGCATTCAAGTCGAATGCGACGGACCCGTCCCAGGGCGTCTGGGCTCACCTCAAGTACGAGGGCGGCGTGCACCGCGTACAGCGTGTTCCCGCGACCGAGTCGCAGGGTCGAATCCACACCTCGACGACGGGTGTTCTCGTCTTCCCCGAGGCGGACGAGCCCGAAGAGGTCGAGATCAACCAGAACGACCTCAAGATCGACGTGTACCGCTCCAGCGGCCCGGGCGGCCAGTCGGTCAACACCACCGACTCCGCCGTTCGCATCACCCACCTCCCCACCGGGATCGTGGTCGCGATGCAGAACGAGAAGAGCCAACTGCAGAACAAGGAAGCCGGAATGCGGGTCCTCCGCGCGCGCATCCTCGCCCGCTATCAAGAGGAGGCGGACGCCGTCTCCTCGGCCGCCCGCAAGAGCCAGATCCGGACGATGGATCGTTCCGAGCGAATCCGCACCTACAACTTCCCGGAGAACCGCATCGCGGACCACCGCACCGGCTACAAGGCGTACAACCTCGACCAGGTCATGAACGGCGCCCTCGAGCCCGTCATCGATTCGTGCATCCGATTCGACGAAGAGGCAAGACTCGCCGACATCGGAGACACAGAGGGATGAGTTCACTGGCCGCCTTCCGGGATCGCGCGATCATCGCACTGACGGAGGCGGGTGTCGCATCTCCCGAGGCGGATGCCGACCTTCTGATCGGGCACGTCCTGGAGCTCAGTCGCGGCGAGGTGCAGGCGAAGGCGATCGCGGGCGTCGAGCTCCGAGCCGACCAATTCGACGAGGTGAGCCGGATGCTCGATCGCCGCGTTGCCCGTGAACCGCTGCAACACATCACGGGCGTCGCGTACTTCCGCTCGCTCGCGCTGGCCGTCGGACCCGGTGTGTTTGTGCCGCGCCCGGAGACCGAACAGGTCGCGCAGTTCGCGATCGACGCACTGAAGGCCGTGGCCGGTGCGGAGCCGGTCGCGGTGGACCTGGGAACCGGCAGCGGCGCAATCGCCTTCGCGATGGCGACCGAGGTTCCGCACTCGCTCGTCTACGCCGTTGAGGTTTCGCCCGATGCCTTCGAGTGGACGACACGGAACCGCGTACAGACCGGCGCCACCAATGCGACACTTCTGCTCGGAGATCTGGCTGACGCGTTTCCGGAGTTGGACGACACCGTCGATGTTGTCATTTCGAACCCGCCATACATCCCGGCCGACGCCATCCCGCGTGACCTCGAAGTCCGGCTGCACGACCCGTCCGTCGCGCTGTACGGGGGAGCGGACGGGCTCGACGTCGTGCACCAGGTCTCGCGGACCGCTACCCGCCTGCTGCACGCGGGCGGCACCCTCGTCCTCGAGCATGGCGAACTGCAGGGGGCCGCGATCGCGGAGCTGCTCCGTGCGGATGGCTGGGTCGCCGTCGCGACCCACCGCGACCTGCTCGGTCGCGACCGAGCAACGACGGCCCTCCGCCGCTAGCCGTCGGCTCGCTCTCGGGCCTTGGCGACTGCCTCGCGCTCCTTCTTGCGAAGTTCACGGAGCTTCTGCTCAGCGTCTCGCACTTTGTCCCGCGCACTGCGTACTCGATCATCGCGAGCGAACTCGCGTTCGGGATCCGGCCGGGACTGCGTTCCAGGGCGGCCAGCCCCGAGTTCGCCGAGATGGTGTTCGATGCCGTCGAGGATGCGCAGAAACCCAAACTCGAACGGGCTTGTCGCGTCCGGGGAGAACGCACCGGCGGCAATCGCAGGCGCGAGGTACGGAAACTGAACGGCCGTGATGAGTTCGGCCAGGAGCTCTGGCGGAATCGCTGGTGCGCTCGCGGCGGTCGCGAATCGTCCGACCTGCGCTTCCCAGCGTGCATGTCCACTCAGCATCAACACCGCGGCGACGCGTGCCGCGGGATCAAGCGGTGTGTCGACCAAGACCGCGAGGCCGGCATCTAGCCAACCCAGGTTGTTTGGCGTACTCGGTTCGCCCTCGATGGGAATGTCGAGTAGCCACGGATGCGCATAGTAAACCGCGATGAGCGCCCGGTACCAGAGGGTCAAACCATCGCGCCATCCGGTTGCCTCGCCGATGGAAAGAGGCGGCAGGCCGATGCCGGACTCCTGCATGAGCAGGATGAGGTCATCCTTTGCGCTGACATAGCGGTACAGCGACATTGTGGTGAAGCCCAGCGCCTGTGCGACGCTCGACATTGATACGGCGCCGAGCCCATCCGTGTCGGCGATGGACACCGCGGCATCCACGATGCCCTCGATGTTGAGCTCCCGTTTCGGCCCGCGTTGCGGGTTGGCGGCGACCCCCCACGCAAGCGCGATGCCGCGGGGGAGGTCGTCGTCCGGGCCAACATCCATGAAGCTCATTCTGCTAGGAATTAACGCGGCGGCGGAACAGAATCAGTGACGCTCCGTATCCGACGACCAGCACTCCGCCGAGCCAAGCCAGTGCAAGCCAACCATTGGTGCCCGGGCTCGTGTTGTTGATGAAGGCACGCATCGTCTCGGTAATCGGTGTGAACGGCTGGGCATTGGCAAACCCGTGCAGCCAGGACGGCATGGTGTCGATGGGCACGAACCCGCTCGACACGTATGGCAGAAAGAGGAACACGAAGTTCACGCTCCCCGCCGCTTCCTCGCTGAGCAGGAGCCCGGCGGCGCAGCACAGCCATGTGAAGGCCGTGATGGTGAAGGCGAGATAGAGCAGGGCGAGAACCCAGTGGGCAAGGTCGGCACTCGGACGGAACCCCAACAGCACCGCGACGCCAATCACAACGACACTCGAAATGAGGTTGCGAATCACGCTCGCCGCGACGTGGCCGACAAGCACCGAACCGCCGAAGATCGGCATGGTGCGGAACCGGTCGATGATGCCGCCACGCATGTCCTTCGCGACCGTAACCGCGGTCATCGCCGAGCCGAAACCCGCGCACAGGATGAGAATGGCGGGCACAACGTACTGGATGTAATGGCCGTCCCGCTGAGCGGCCCCACCAAACACGATGACGAAGACGCACATGATGAGGGCGGGAAGCGCGAGCCCGGTGACGAGCATGTCGATGCTGCGTATGGTGCGGCGCGACTCGCGCAGGATCATCGCGCCGATGTCGAGAAACGGTCGATTGGTGGGTCTGGCGAACTGGGTTGCGGTGGTCATGCTGCTGCCTCCTCGGCGTTGGATACGGTATCGGAGCCGATAGCGCCGGTGAGGTGCAAGAACACGTCGTCGAGTGTCGGCTTCAGTAGGGAGATGTTGCTGACAGCGAGGCCGTGGCGGTCGGCGAGAGCGAGCAACTCACGGGTGGTGGCAACGGGCGCGCTCGATGGCACTGACACGGCGCTTCGTTCGTCGTCGAACACCGCAGCCGCGCCGAAGTCGAGCCGCCTGGCTCCCGCATACGCAACGTCGGTTTCGAACGTGAGCTCGACCCGGTCGCCGTTCAGTCCGGCCTTGAGTTCGGCAGGGGATCCGGTCGCGACGACCGTGCCGTGATTCAGTACAGCAACCGAGTCGGCAAGCTGGTCGGCCTCCTCGAGGTACTGCGTGGTGAGCAGGATGGTCGTGCCTCCCGCAGTGAGTTCCCGCACGACGCTCCACATTTGGTTGCGGCTGCGGGGATCGAGTCCGGTGGTCGGCTCATCGAGAAAGACGACCGGGGGCGCGGCGAGCAGGCTGATCGCGAGGTCGAGCCTGCGCCGCATTCCGCCCGAGTAGGTCGAGGCTAGTCGTCCTGCGGCGCCTTCGAGGTCAAACTGTTCAAGTAGTTCTGCTGTGCGGATGCGGGCGGACTTCCTGCCGAGGTGGGCGAGCCGAGCCATCATTGCGAGATTTTCCGCTCCGGACTGGAAGGGGTCGACCGCGGCAAACTGCCCGGTGAGACTCAGGGCCGCTCGGGCAGCGGCCGGGTCGTGCACCACGTCGATGCCAGCGATCGACGCTGTGCCGGCATCAGGCTTCAGCAGTGTGGTCAGGATGTTGACGGTCGTTGTCTTGCCCGCGCCGTTGGGCCCGAGCAGGGCGAATATTTCGCCCCGAGCGACGTCGATATTGAGGTTCTCGAGTACTGGTGTGCCTCGGAAGGACTTTCGGAGCCCTCGCGTCACGATCATTGATGTTGATGCCATGGCCGTTCCCTTCGCTCTGTGTATGACACACACCGCGTGTATCACGTACATTTGGTGTAGACCGTACACAGTTAACTCAGCAGGGTCAAGCGCGATGCTTGCGAGGAACGAACCTACCGGGCGGCGAAGGCGCGGATCGCGGCGTCGAGCGCGGGGACGTCCGCCTCGTCCGTGTAGTGGAACGTCGTGATGCCGTCCTTGGCGGCTCCCGCGATGTTGGCCGCGGAATCGTCGACGAAGAAGGAATCGACCGCCCGCCCGCCATAGTGGCGGACGGCCGCGAGATAGGCGGCGGGATCCGGTTTACGAATGCCGATCTCGCAGCTCACGAGCACGTTCGGGCCAAGGATGGCGGCGACATCCGGTGCCATCTTGGCGAGCGTCGCGACGAACGGTGGGGGATTGTTGGAGAACAGCGAGACGGTCCCGAGGGTGGACGCGAGCCGCAGTGCATCGACAACTCCGACGTTGGGGGTGGATGCCGCGTGCCGCGCCTCGCACCACTGGTCGAGGGTGATTCGCGCCCCCGTCACCTCCGCGAACTTCTCGAGATACTCGTCTGCTGTCTTCCACTCGCCGAGTTCCGCGCGCACCTCGAAGCCGCCCGCCCACCAGGTCTTCGCGAGGTGGTACTGGCTGACTCCGCTCACCGCACTGAGGGCCGGGAGACGCTTTCGAAAGTCGTACGCGTACAGCGTCTTGTCGAAGTCAAACAGGTACAGATCCACGATGTTGTCAACGCTAGCGCTCCCCGGGCACCGGAGTTCGCCCCAAACGCCTGCGACTACGATGGATGCGACATGGCCCCTGAATTCGACTGCTCGGAACCCTCCGAGTTGCTCTCCGGAGTGCGCTTAGCGCGTGCCGTAATTGGGCGTGGCGAACTCGTGGTCATCCCCACCGACACCGTGTACGGGGTCGCAGCGGACGCGTTCTCGCCGGCGGCCGTGCAGCGGCTCCTCGACGCGAAGGGCCGCGGTCGAGACTCGCCGCCGCCCGTTCTCATCGCATCGGTCGAAGCACTGGATGCGCTCGCCGAGACCGTGCCGGACGAGGTTCGCGCCCTCGTGGCCGCCTTCTGGCCGGGCGGGCTCACGGTCATCCTCCCCGCTCGTTCCTCGCTGGCCTGGGATCTCGGCGATGCACGCGGCACCGTCGCACTCCGGATGCCCTCGAACCCGATCGCGCTGGCCCTGCTGGCAGAAACCGGGCCGCTCGCCGTCTCCAGCGCGAACCTGACCGGGAAACCCGCCGCGCACACGAGCGCCGAGGCTCGAGACGACCTGGGGGATTCCGTAGGGGTCTACCTGAACGGCGGCGAGGTGGGAGTCGAGCACGCGGGGGCCCCGGACCCCGGTTCGACCATCGTCGACGCGACCGGCCTGCTGGTGGACGGCGGCAAACTGCGGATCGTCCGCCACGGCGTCATCGACGCCGGCGCCATCCGCGACATCGTTGGGGCGGACCGATGCGAATAGTCTTCTACGCCCTCACGGTTGCGGTCGCCGCCGTCGTGACGTGGGCACTTTCAATGGTCATCCTGCGGCTGAGTCATCGCTACCGGCTCTATCCGAAAATTCGGTCGAGGGATGTCCACACTCAGCCAACGCCACGGCTCGGCGGTGTGGCCATGTTCCTTGGCGTGGTTGTCGCCATCGGTTCCGCCTGGCTGATCCCCCCGCTGCGCTCGGCGTTCGGCGAGCCCTGGCAGGTTGTCACAATCCTGCTCGCGGCGCTCCTCGTTGTCGTGATGGGTGTCGTGGACGATCTCCTCGACCTCAACTGGTACACGAAGCTTGCGGGTCAATTCATTGTGGCCGGAATAGTTGCGTTCGGAGGTACCCAGGTCACAAGCCTGCCCATCGGCGACACCATCATCGGGTCCCCGCTGCAATCCCTCATCCTCACGGTGTTTGTCATTGTGCTCGTGATGAACGCCGTCAACTTCGTCGACGGCTTGGACGGACTTGTCGCAGGAGTCGCGATCATCGCGAATGGCACGTTTTTCGTGTACACGTATCTTCAGCAGTCGGCGAACAATCTGAGCTACTTCAACCTCGCCGCACTTGTCACCGTTGTGTTGATCGGGGTCTGTGTCGGATTCCTGCCCGTCAACTTCCACCCGGCCAGGATGTTTATGGGCGATTCGGGGGCGCTGCTAGTGGGCCTCCTGATGGCGGTGTCCGCCATCAGTGTCACGGGCTACATCAACCCCGGGTCAATCGGGGCGGTTGTGGGCCACAGCATCCTGCTCGACGCCTACATCCCGATCCTGCTCCCGTTCGCAATCCTCGCGATCCCGCTGCTCGACTTCGGGCTCGCGGTGCTGCGTCGGCTCCGCGCCGGCAAGTCGCCGTTCAGCGCCGACCGTAAACACTTGCACCACCGCCTGCTCGATATGGGGCACTCTCATCTGCACGCCGTTCTGATCTTTTACGCGTGGACACTCGTCGCGTCGGTCGGCCTCCTGCTATTCCTGTTCATCCCCTGGTGGGGTGCGGTAACTTTCATCGCGGTCGGATTCATCATCACAAGCGGTTTCACGCTCGCGCCGCTTAGCCGACGTAAGCGGGCAGAGGTTCATGCGCAGCGCACCGAGGTCGCCGAGGCGGCCCCTGGTGAGGATGTCGCCAAGCTCGATCCACTCGATGTGGCGGCAGTACCCGAAACCGAAGCCGAGGGAATTAACCGATGAACAACACGACAATCCTGACGCGCGCCCTGCGGTACGGGACCATCCTGACGATCGGCATCGTGATCGTCGGCGGGATCATCGGATACCTGGTCGCCGGCGTGCCCGGGCTGGTGAGCGCGCTGCTCGGAGCAGGCGTGACCGCGGTGTTCATGGGGCTTACCGCGGCCAGCTTCGTGGTCGCGTCGCGGGTGGCGCGCCTCCCCGAGGGGATCGCCGTGTACTACGGAATTGTCCTTGGCACGTTCATTCTCAAGTTCGTGATCTTCCTCGTACTGATAATTTCCCTTCGTGCGGCGACCTGGCTCAACCCGACCATTTTCGGCTTCACGATCATTGCCGCGGTGCTCGGCACCCTCATCGTCGATGCGCTCGCCCTTCAGCGCGGTCGAGTCCCGTACACGGACGTCGCCCTGCCGGGCGAGAGCGCCGTCGAACCCAAGAAATCGTCCGAGGAATCTTGATAGGGTTGGGGCACCTCATCTTTGTGAACGCTGCGCGCTGCGCCCCGATTCAGGAGTAAGCACTGCTCACCTCCGTTCTTTCCAATGCACTCCTGTCTGTCAGCGTTGACAAATTCTCAAGCGACAACGGGAGCGGCTTCAACCCGCCCTCAATCGAGGACTTCTTCCCACCGGCAGTCCTCTTCGCTGGCACGCCGTTTGCCCTCAACCGCATCGAGCTCATCCGGCTGCTCGTCCTGGTTCTGCTTCTGGTGTTCCTGTTGGTCGGCACTCGGCGACTGAAGCTGGTGCCCGGTCGCGGCCAGGTCGTCACCGAATTCATCCTCGGATTCCCGCGCAACAGCATCATCATCGACACGCTCGGCGAGAAGGACGGCCGCCGCTTCATGCCGATCCTCATGACGGTCTTCTTTGTCACGATCGGTATGAATCTGACCGGCATCATTCCCGGCCTGCAGATCGCGGGAACCTCGATCATCGGCATCCCGCTGCTCGAAGCGCTCATCCTGTACGTCGTGTTTATCTATGCGGGCATCAAGAAGCACGGCGGTGGATTCTTCAAAGCCTCGCTGTTTCCACCCGGGGTGCCGTGGCCGCTGTACATCCTTCTGACGCCGGTCGAATTCGTTTCGACGTTCATCGTGCGCCCCATCTCGCTCACCCTCCGACTCCTGATGAACCTGGTCGCCGGGCACATGCTGCTCGCGCTCTGCTGGGCCGCAACCCAGTTCTTCCTTGTGACGCTCCTGTTCACGAACGGGCAGCCCCTCGGACTGCTCGGGCTCGGGACCTTCGCCTTCGGCGTCGTCTTCTTCGGACTCGAGCTGTTTGTGGCGCTGTTGCAGGCCTACGTCATCACAATCCTCGGCGCCATCTACATCCAGCTGTCGCTTGCTGACGAGCATTGAAAAAGTAAGCACCGCCGAACTAAGCACCGCGAACCACTCACAACCACCGCTCACGCTCCAGCGCTGCGGAACATATCCACCCTCGAAAGGAAAATAACTAATGGCTACAGGAATTGACGTCGTCGGCCAGCTTGCGCCGCTCGCGTTCGGACTCGCCGCTATCGGCTCCGGTGTCGGCGTCGGCATCATCGTCGGAAAGACGATCGAGTCGGTCGCTCGCCAGCCCGAACTGCAGGGTCGTCTCCAGACCCTGATGTTCCTCGGAATTGCGCTCACCGAAGCACTCGCGTTCATCGCGGTCGGTGTTGCGTACATCCCGTTCCCAACCCCGTAACTAGCGCGAGACGATTTTCGAAGGAGTGGAAATGCATCACGCATTTCTCGTCGTGAAGTCGGCGGATAACCCGCTGCTTCCGCAGCCAGCGGACCTCATCTACGGCGGGTTCGTCTTCCTCGTCGTCCTGGTGGTCTTCATCTGGAAGGTGTTGCCGCGACTCAACGCGATGCTCGACGCCCGCAGCGATGCCATCGAGGGTGGCATCAAGCGCGCCGAGGTCGCCGAGGCGGCCGCGGAAGCCAAGAAGGGCGAGTACGAGGCCGCGCTGGCCGAGGCTCGCGCGGAGGGCGCGCGAATTCGCGATAACGCTCGCGCCGAAGGCGTCAAGATCGTCGCCGAGGCCAAGGAGCAGGCCACCGTCGAGGCAGCCCGCGTCACCGCGAACGCCGAGCTGCAGATCGAGGCCGAGCGCACCGCCGCGCTCGTTTCGCTTCGCGCAGAGGTCGGCTCGCTCGCGATCGACCTGGCATCCGGCGTCATCGGTGAGAGCCTGTCGAGCGACAAGCGCTCCAAGGACATCGTCGACCGGTTCCTCAGCGACCTCGAAGCTCCGGTTTCGGTGCCGAAAAGCACAGCAGCCTCCACCTCCAAGTCCAAGTAACGACCACGAAGGCATAGATCATGGGTTCGGCAACACGAGAAGCGATCGCCGCGGCAAACGCGACCCTCGCGAAGCAGGGCACGGTTGATCTCGCCACCGGCGAGCAGCTGCTGGCCGCTGCGCTCGTGGTGAGTGGCTCGCACGAGCTGCGCGCCGCGCTCTCCGACGACACCGCGAAGGACTCCGACCGCAAGGGGATCGTCGCGAAGGTGTTCGCCAGAGACACCAAAGCAGCGCTGGCAATTCTCGAGTCGCTGAGCACCAGCCGGTGGTCCAGTGAGGATGACCTGGTCGCGGGCATCGAGGAGCTGGGCATCCGCGCGTTGGCGGCCTCGGCTCCCAAGGACCTGTCCGTGGATGACGAGCTGTTCGAGTTTGGCGTCGCGGTGACCTCGAACTCCGAGCTCGAACTGGCGCTCGGCAGCAAGCTCGGGGGAGTGGACGGCAAGGTCTCGCTCGTTGACTCGCTCCTCAAGGGAAAAGCCAGCGATCAGACCATCGCGATCCTGAAGGCGCTCCTCGCCCAGCCCCGCGGACGTCGGATCGGCGAACTCATCCGCTACGCGGCGACGATTGTCGCGGACGAGGCGGGCAACGGAATCGCGACGGTGACCGTCGCAACCGCGCTCGATGACGACCAGCGTGAACGCCTCCAGGCCGCGCTAGGCAAACAGTATGACCGCGAGGTTCGACTCAACGTGATCGTTGACCCCGAGATTCTGGGCGGGATGCGCGTCCAGGTCGGCTCAGAGGTCATCGACGGCACGATCTCGAATCGCATCGCCGACCTGAGACTTCGGCTCGCGAGCTAACGCTTCGCGGACCAAACCAAACTTCACCAAACAAAGGGAACACAATGGCAGACATTACGATCAGCCCGGATGAGATCCGCGACGCGCTGAAGGAATTCGTCAAGGCGTATGAGCCCGGCAAGGCCGCCGCCAACGAG
>JAUZFP010000057.1 GCA_030838475.1 Actinomycetota bacterium | reverse complement strand
CTCGTCGACGAACTCGACTACCTCGCCGGCCAGGCCGGCGTCGATGAGGGCGTCAACACCGACCACACCTACAAGGCTCTCGCGGCGTGTCCGGACGGATCGAACACCTTCCTCGAGGTGTCGAGCGCGAGCTTCGGCGGCTCGAACGCGACCGCCTGCACCACCGGCGTGACCCCGCTGACGAACGGCGCGGGCCCCGAGGCGCCCTGCCAGACCGAGAACTCGGGCGACGCGCCCGGCACCGTGCCGAGCTCGGCCCTCGCCTGGCCCGGCAGCACGACCCCGGTCACGATCGACGCGCAGTGCTCGTGGGTGACGACGGAGTCCGGTCAGGACCTCAGCGGTCTCGCCTTCGATCCGGCGAACGCGAACGTGTTGTACGCGGTAAAGAACAAGAGCCACGTCTACCGGCTGCTGAACTCTGGCGGCACGTGGGTCAAAGACCAGACGAACGGCTGGGGCGCTGGCAAAGACATCCGTTTCCCCGGCGGAACGGGTGCGCCCGACAGCGAGGGACTCACGGTGGGACCCGACGGGATGCTCTACATCACGACCGAGCGCGACAACAGCAACTCGAATGTGCCCCTCGACTCGATCCTCCGGTTCGATCCGACCTCCGCGGCTACGACTCTCACCGCCACGGACCAGTGGGTACTGACGTCAGATCTCGGCTTCGGCCCAACGGATGCTGCCGACTCGAATCTGGGCTTTGAGGGCGTCACGTATGTGCCGGATAGCTTCCTGGTCGGCCACGGCTTCCGCACCGATGCCGGCACGCTGTATGACCCGGCCGACTACCCGGGCAAGGCGCTGCCCGGACTGTTCTTCGCGGCGGTTGAGAAGACCGGGCACCTGATCGCGTATGCGCTCAACAGCGATCACAGCTTCACGCGCGTCGCCGACAGCTCGAGCGGGATGCTCGGTGTCATGGATGCCCAGTTCGACCCCGACCTCGGGGAGATCTGGGCGCACTGCGACAACACCTGCGGTAACGCGACCGGGCTGCTAAAGATCGGCACCGACGGACACTTCACGGTCGACCACTACTACGCCCGCCCCGCGAATCTCCCGAACTACAACCTGGAGGGCTTCGCGGTTGCGCCGGTTTCGACTGCGGTGGGCGGCCAGCGCCAGGTGCTGTGGACCGATGACGGCAACCGCTTCGGGCACTCGCTCTGGGCGGGCACCATCCCGGTCGTCCTTCCAACGCCTGTCGCCGCACTCTCCACGACGACCGCGACACCGGGCCAGGCGATCACGGTGACGGTCAACGACCTCGCCCCGGGCACCGAGTACGAGGCCGACCTGCACTCCTCACCGGTGTTGCTCGGGAAGGGCGTCGCGAGCTCGTCGGGCGTATTGACTCTCACCGTGACAATCCCGCTCGGCACCGCCACCGGCGCGCACATCATCACGATCTCCCCGACCGCGGATCCGTCCACGATCGTCGCGACTGCGGCCCTCACGGTGCGCAGCATCCTCGCCTTCACGGGCTCGGATCCACGGTCGGCGCTCCTCGCTGGCGGAACCCTGTTGCTGCTCGGTGCCGTATTGCTCGTCGCGCGCAACCGCCGGCGCCTGTTTCTGCCCGGGGTTCGGCGATGAACTTCGCTACATCCCAGCCAACGACAGCCGCCCTGACTTCAACGCCGCGATAACACCGCCGTCGACGAGCAGGTCCGTCCCGGTGATGAAACTAGAGCGGGGGTCAAGAAGGAACTCGGTCGCGTTGGCGATGTCCTCCGGCGTTCCCAGGCGCTTCATGGCCGAGGCATCGAGCATGGCGCGCATGGCGTCTCCCGTTGCGCTCGCGAGTTCCAGCTGGCCCATCGGAGTCGAGATGATGCCGGGGCTGATCGAATTGATGCGGGCCTCCTTCTCGCCCCATTTCGGCGCAGCGGCGGTGACCCGCAGCTGGTTCGCGCGCTTAGCGATGGAATATGCCGCGCCGGCGTTCGTCAGTGCCTCCGGCGACAGGAAGGGAAGCGAGAGGAGCTCGTCGGTCGGCGTGTTCGCCAGGGCCTGCTCAAGCTCTGCCGGGTATGCGCCCATGTGCCCGCCCATGCTGGAGATCACCACTCCGGCTCCGCCCTCGGCGATGACGCGCTCGAACTCCTCGAGCACGATCGCCGTGCCGAGCAGGTCGACCGCGAGTACGGCTGAGACGGGAGCCTGCTGCGGCGAGACACCGGCGGTGTGTGCGACGCCGGTGACCGGGCCGAGCATCGCTGCTGTGTCCGCGAGGGAGGCGACCGAGGCACGGTCGCTGACGTTGACCCTGTGGGAAACGGCGTCGTACCCGTCCCCGCGGATGGATGCCGTGAAGGTCTCAAGCTTCGCCTCGTCGAAGTCGGCGAGAACGAGGGTGCGCCCGTAGCCAATCCGGCGTGCGATCGCGGCGCCCATTCCACCTGATCCGATAATGACGAGCACTGCCTTAGACATGCTGCTCCTTCGTAAACGTTGCTTTGAGTTTGGTTCGGTCGATTTTGGATCCGGCGACGTAGACATCCGCGATCTTCCTGGTGTTCGAGATGTCATCGAGTGGGTTGCCATCGAGGACGAGGAAGTCGGCGCGTTTGCCGATTTCGAGTGAGCCTCGATCGTGCAGACCGAGCATTTGCGCTGGCAGCAATGTCGCGGATTTGATCGCTGCGAGCGCGGGCATGCCGGCCTGAACCATCGATTCCAGCTCACGATGTTCCGCAAACCCGGGGAACTGGGACAGCACGCCGGTGTCGCCGGACAGCAGGACGGTAACTCCCGCATCGACGTATTGACGAAGCCCCGCCTCGAGAATTGCGTAGTTGTTCGTCATCATGGTGACGATCTCGGGTGTGGCCTGACCGAGCATCGCACGGATGGCCTGGCGCGATTCCGCGTCGACCGTCTCGGCCAGGGCCGGGTCGTCGAGCCAGCCGTCGCCGTCCACCATCATCTTCTGGATGCTCATCGAGGTGAAGACGAAGGCACCGCTTTCGCGCATGAGAGTGAGCAACTCGTCGTCGGCGCCGGGAGAACGAACCATGTGCGCTGTGCCGTCGACGCCCGCACGAACGACGCCCTTGGCATCCTCGAGTTCGTAGATGTGGGCGATGGCTTTCTTGCCCGCCCTGTGCGCCTCGTCGATGATCGCCGTGTACACGTCGGGGCCGAACTTCTGCTTCGTGCCATTGCGGTCGTCCACCCAGAACTTGATCACGTCGGGGTTCTTCGCGACGATTTCGCGAACTCGCTGTCGTGCCTCATCCGGTGTGGACGCCTCGAGGATCGCCTCTGGCGCGAAGAAGGCGCCCCCGTTGCCGCCGCCGGGCGTGGGCGCCGCGATGCCGTTGGACGCCGAGAACAGGAGAGCCAGTTCGGGATCGTCGAGCGTCCCCGCGCGCTGCTCGTCACGAATAGCGATCTCAACGCCGTCACGATCCGTGCCGAGCGACTGCACGACGCTGACGCCGTAGTAGACGAACCGGCGAAGGTGATCGAGCACGTTCTCGCGCGAGAAGTTGGCCGCGTCGGTGGATGCGCCCTTCAGGTAGCCGGCGTGAATGTGCGGGTTCACGATGGTCGGCATGATGTTCTTGCCGGAGAGGTCGACGCGCCGCGCGTCATCCGGAATCGCGAGAACAGGGCCGCGACCGGTCGCGATCATGAGGCCGTCCCTAACGAGAAGGATCGCATCGTCGATGGGTTCAGAGCCGTCGCCAACGATCATCCGCGCTCCGTGAAACAGGACGGTTTCGGATGGCATCACTTGCCTGCGCCCTGCTCGTCAAGGAGTCCGAATTGCCCGGCCTTCTCACGCGCCTGCGGCACACCGAGGAAGGTATCGAATCCGATGATGCCGGGGATGCCACCGAGCTCGTCTTCGAGACTGACGGTCGAACCCTCCGTGGCGAGAATCGAGAAGGCCCGGCTCAGCGCATTGCGCACGACGAGATGCGTGATCCCGTAGTACAGGATGACGTCGGCGATCTTGCCCAGTTCGACGGCGCTCTGTCCGGGGAAGTCGACGCCGAAGATCGGCACCGTGCTCTCAGACTTGAGCCGCAGCTGCACCGCGGCATCCGGGATCCCGGCATAGAACAGACCATCGGCGCCAGCCTCCTGATAGGCCATCAACCGATCGAAGGCCGCCTGCGGTCCCTCCGTGCCGGGCGAGTCGGTGCGAGCGATGATCATGAACTCATCCGACTCGCGGGCGTCGAGAGCGGACTTGATCTTATCGACCGCCTGCGCCACCGGGATGATCCGAGGGTTCATGACGATGTGCTTGCCGAACTCGTGATCCTCGATGTGAACGGCTGCCGCACCCGCCCGCTCCAGGATTTTGATTGAGCGAGCGACGTGCAGCGGGTTGCCCCATCCACCCTCACCGTCAACGATGAGCGGGACATTCGCGATCGGCGCGAGCCTGCGCACCTGGTCCGCCATATCCTCGACGCCGATGAAGCCGATGTCGGGCACGGCGTACTTTGTCGCTCCGGTTGCATAGCTTCCGATGTAGGCAGCCGAGAAGCCGGTATCGCGAAGTATCGCGGCCGAGATGCCGTCGTAAATGGACGGGGCGATAAGTGGGGCGTTGCGTGAAATGAGGTCTCGGAGTGAACTCGTCATTGAGATGCCTTCTGTTAGAGATAATCCGTTTGTTGGTGATGCTTCGACAGTAGGTTCACGTCACGCAACAATCCACGACCGTTTTGGCCACTGTTTATTGCGCTTGAGGACATAATCGCGGATACTTGCGGCATGGAGATCCGCCACCTCAGGCATTTCCTGGCGGTCGCCGACACGTTGAACTATTCGCGAGCGGCCGAAGAACTCCACATTTCGGCCTCCCCTCTGAGCCGGAGCATCCAGCAGCTGGAGCTGGAGCTCGGCGGCGCACTGTTTGTGCGGGGCACCCGGAAGGTGGAGCTGACCCAGCTCGGGTTTTCACTCAACCCCTATGCGACCAGGATTCTCGACGAACTGGACGAGCTGGAGCGGGAAGCCGCACGACGGGTCCGCGGTCACGTCGAGCTCAACATTGGGATGCGCTCGGTGCCGGCCGAGCTGACGGGCGCCCTCGTCGGTGACGTCATCAAATCCGTCGAGTCCGCCGCGGATGTTCGACTGACACCGCTCGACTCCTTCACCCAGATGGACCAAATCATCACCGGCCGCCTGTCCCTCGGACTCGTCAATCGTCGGAGCGAAGACCAGCGCCTGGACTACCTGCCCGTCCTTACCGAAACCGCGGGAATGGCGCTTCCCGACGAACCGCGATTCTCCGCGCTCGCTGAAGTGACTCCGGAGGACGTGGTGGGCCTCCAGTTACTGACCCAACCGGGCGCTGATCCGCGCGCGCCCCAGCTCGCGGAATTTCGAAATGCCTTTCGCGCGATCGTGCCGGTCGACTCCGACATCATTGGCGGCATATCGGCCATGATCGCGCAGGGCGGATCCTGCTGCTTCACCATCGCCAACCCGACAGCACCCTGGCACAGATACCTCAACACCGACGGCGTCATCATTCGGCCCCTCCAGGCCAGCTACGAACGTGCCATCACCTATCTCTGCTGGCGGGTCGACCGCAACAACGAGGGTGACCTCGGGCCGATCGTCGGCAGGGCACGCGAGCGGTTCGCGACTGTGCTGGCCTTGTGAGTGCTGCGGCCGCGCCGCCTTTTCGCTGGGAAAGCGGCGCTTCCGCAGCCGCGTTGGTGCGAGGATTTGACTCCCCTCCTGAGCCGCCGAAATGTTGCGTTCGAGCGTTGGTACACCCCACTATGCTGCGCAACATTTCGGACTGCTCAGCGGGGGCCCACGAGGATGAAAAGCGACCTCGGTCCCGGAACGCAAAAACCCCGCCATAAATGACGGGGTGTTTGCGTTGTGCGCCCGGAGGGATTTGAACCCCCGGCCTATTGATCCGTAGTCAATTGCTCTATCCGCTGAGCTACGGGCGCAAGTAGTGGCCTCGAAAAGCCAACCTGACGACTATACCAACTCGAACTCGGTGCCGTCGCCCGGCTAGGGGAGGCCGAACGTACGAGTAGGGAAGCCGTGGGTCGCCGTCTCGATGCCGAAGACGGCGCCGCTCAGCGGTTGGCTGCTGACGTCCTCCCCGCTGAGGCCCGCGCGTGACGTCGCAATGAACAGGGTCGAAAGCTCGGCGCCACCGAACGTGAGCGACGTCACGCGCTTGGCCGGGATGGCGAGTTCAAGCGTCTGCGCACCCGACGCATCCCAGCGCGCAATCTTGCCGCCGCCCTCGAAGCCGGTCCAGAAGCCGCCGTCGGCATCCCGCGCCAACCCCTCACCCCGCACTCCACGCACGAACGGCTGAACGTTCCTGATGTCGCCGTAGCCCGAATACTCACAGGTGAAGATCGTCGACAGCTTCGTGTCGGTGAACCACATCCTGGTTCCGTCGTCCGACCACTGCATGCCGGTGACGAGACCCGCGTGCTCGTAGAGGACCCGCCATTCACCGCTGGGATCGATCGAATAGATGGTCCCGTTCGCGAAGCCCTCGACGCCCGCGGTACCGACAACGAATCGTCCGAACGGATCGCACTTCGCCTCGTTGAAGCGAATCTGGTCCGTTGCGTGGGTGATGCGGGCGAGAGTCCGAAGGAACGTGCCAACCGGGCTGACGACGGCGACCGCATTCTTGCTGGCGATCACAAAACCCTCGGGCGCGGGCGCGAATGCGGCGAGCAGCGGAGGCAGCTTGATCACCCTGTCGTCGGTCCCGCTCACCGGCGCTCCGAGCGAGCTGAAGTGGATGGTTCCCGCCACGGGATTGCACCAGAAGAGACCGCCGCTCGGGTCCCACCAGACGCTCTCGGCGGCCGACGCGGTCGGCTCGCGGAACAGGCCGAGGGCAGACCTTAACAGGGGATGCAAGCCGTCCATCGCGCCTCCCATCGACCTCTGGCGTCCTTCCACCATAGTCACGAGGACGCGCGAGACCGCAAGGGGCAGGTACCGGATGCGGCAGGCATCCGGCCAATCGAACCCGGGCCGGCGCAGCTACCAGGCGCTCGCTGGCGCCTTCACGATCGGCACCGGAGCGGTACTCCAGTGGGTGCCGTTGGCGTAGTGGCTACCCGACCAGTTGGATGCCCAGATCGCCTGCGCTGTCACCGCCGGCGACGCGCTCGCCGCGAGCGCGGAGACGATCCCGCCGTAGCCTCCGCCTGCGCCCCGCTTGAGCGCCTGCGCGGCATGCTCGGCGGCCACGATCAGGTTCGGGTTGCGACCCGTACCACCCGCACCGGGCGCACCGAAACTGTTGTTGAGAGGGTTGTCACGGTTCCACCAGTTGTTGGCGCCGTTCTCCTGGCGCATCCAGCGAAGGAGCACCGTGACGTTGTTGTCACTCTGCGGCCAACCGCCCTCAAGGAGCACCAGCTTCGCCCAGTCGTAGTTCGTTCCGCTGTTGGCGAGGCTCTGGATGCCCGCGGTCGCGGAGTACTTGCTGTGCGTAATTGTCACGGCAGACGCCGACTTCGAGACGGTCAGCTGCTGCGCATGAGCCGCGTCATACAGCTTCAGCTGCTGCGCCGGGGAGAGCTCAGGAGGCGGTGCCACGGCGGGTACAGCGATGAGCGCAAATGCCGCAACGGCAACGCGAAGGTTGATAAAAGAAGGTCTCATGAGTTTGTGAACTGGACGGTACAGGTGGGCAAATCAACACCCCGGTCCTAAACCACGGTATCAAACGATCGGAAATTTGGCTGCCATTCCGCACAACCCCGGTGCTTCTCCCCCGGCGGTACTCTGAACGCATGGCAGTGGACCGCATCGATCGGGCGATCATTTCCGAGCTTGCCCTCGACTCGCGGCTGTCCATTCGCACAATTGCCGAGCGCGTCCACATCTCCAGAACCGCCGCGCACAAGCGGGTGCAGAACCTGGTTGCAACCGGCGTCATCAAGAGCTTCGCCGCACAGATCGACCGAAAGTCGATCGGCCTCAACGTGACCGCAATCGTGATCGTTCAAGCCGGGAGCGTGGCGTGGCCGGAACTCGCCGCGTCGCTCGCCGAACTGCCCTACGTCGAGTCCGTACTCGCGGTCAGCGGCGACATCGACTTCGTGCTCACGGTCAGCGCACCAGACCATGAACAGCTCAGCGAGGTCATCATGCGCCAGATCCACGAGATGCCCGGGGTTCTGTCCACGAGGTCTCACGTGGTCTTGGACGCCAGGGACGGAACGGCGCCCGGTCTGAGCCGAGACGATTGGCACGAAACGGGCAGCTGAACGGAACAAACGGCTCGTTTTTGGTCCCGTAGGCGCCGTCTGTACACAACCCTCGTGAGGCCCTCGCCAGCGCGTTTGGGCTGCTGCACGATTGCCCTATGAGTGACCGCGTTGCCACCCGAGAAGAGCCCGTTCGGCCGACGCTCCTGCCGATTTCGCTGATCGACGGCGCGGGCGTCGCCGTCAACGGCAAGCGCACGGCGGGCTTCGCGCGACCGGACGACCAGCTCCTCCTCGGCCTCTACCGAAAGATGGTCGTTGCCCGTCGGTTCGACATTCAGGTCAGCGCCCTCACGCGCCAGGGTCGCCTCGCGACGTACCCCTCGGCGCTGGGCCAGGAGGCCTGCGAGATCTCGGCCGTCGCGGCCCTCGCGGAGGGCGACTGGCTCTTCCCCACCTATCGAGACACCGTCGCCCTGGTCAGCAGAGGGGTGACGCCTGCGGAGGCGCTCACGCTCTTCCGCGGTGACTGGCACCTCGGGTTCGACCCCGGCCACTACCGGATCGCCCCCCAGTCCACGCCGCTCGCGACGCAGGCGCTCCACGCGGTTGGCCTCGCGACCGCCGCCAAACTTAAGGGCGACGACACTGTGGCACTGACGTTCCTCGGCGACGGGTCGACCAGCGAGGGCGACGCGCACGAGGCGTTCAACTTCGCCGCGGTATGGCAGGCGCCCGTCGTCTTCCTCGTGCAAAACAACCAGTACGCGATCAGCGTTCCCGTCGCGAAGCAGACGCACGCGCGCACCTTCGCGGACAAGGCGATCGGCTACGGGATGCCCGGCTACTTCGTCGACGGAAACGACGCCGCGGCGATGTTCGCCGTGATCTCCGCGAGCGTCGAGCGCGCCCGTGCGGGCGGCGGACCGACGCTCATCGAGGGCCTCACCTACCGCGTCGAGGCCCACACCAACTCTGATGATCCGACCCGCTACCGGGGCAAGGCCGAGGAGACGACGTGGCGCGGCCTCGACCCGATCGCCCGTTTGGAGACCTACCTGACGAAGGCGGGCATCCTGACCGCGGGCGTCGCTGCAGACATCACGGCCGAGGCCGAGGCCCTCGCGAGTGCAACCCGAGACTCGATGAGCGAGTCGCCGGTCCTCGATCCGCTCGAGCTGTTCGACCACGTCTACGTCAACGATCGGCCCGCCCTCCTGGAGCAGCGCGCGTTCCTGGAGCGCGAGCTCGCGGCCACGGAAGCGGGAGGCCACCGGTGACGATTCTCGAGAATCGGCGCTCAGCGATGCCCGCAGCACAGGAAGCCGCGCAAACAGCCACGCAGGTGTCCCTCGCCGGCGCGCTCACGGCGGCCCTCCGCGACTCGATGGCCGAGGACTCGCGGGTGGTCGTCTTCGGCGAGGATGTCGGCCCGCTCGGCGGCGTGTTCCGGGTGACGGACGGGCTCGCGAAGGAGTTCGGCGACACCCGAATCTGGGACTCACCGCTCGCGGAGGCCGGCATCGTCGGCACTGCGATCGGTATGGCCATGTACGGGATGCGCCCGGTCGTCGAGATGCAGTTCGACGCGTTCAGCTACCCCGCCTTCGAGCAGATCACCTCGCACCTCGCGAAGATGCACAACCGCAGCAAGGGCGCGGTCACACTCCCGATCGTGATTCGGATTCCCTACGCCGGTGGCATCGGCGGCGTCGAGCACCACTCCGACTCATCCGAGGCGTACTGGACGCACACGCCCGGTCTCACCGTCGTGACCCCATCCAATCCGGCCGACGCCTACTCGATGCTGCGGGAGGCGATCGCGAGCGACGACCCGGTGATCTTCCTCGAGCCCAAGAGCCGGTACTGGTCGAAGGATGCGGTCGAGCTTCCCGTCGTCACGCCCCCGATGACCAGGGCGCTGGTGCTCCGCGAGGGAACGGATGTCACGCTCGTGGCCTACGGGCCCACCGTCAAGACGGCGCTCCAGGCCGCCGACCTCGGCGCGGCCGAGGGACTCTCGATCGAGGTCATCGACCTGCGCAGCCTCTCGCCGTTCGATGACGAGACCGTCGGGGCGTCCGTTCGCAAAACCTCGCGAGCCGCAATCATCCACGAGGCCTCCCAGTTCGGTGGCTATGGTGCCGAGGTCGCCGCGCGCGTCACCGAGCGGCAGTTCTTCCACCTGGCCGCGCCGATCCTGCGAATCACCGGCTTCGACATCCCGTTCCCCTCTCCCAAGCTCGAGGAGTACCACCTGCCCACCGCCGAGCGGGTACTCGCCGCCCTCGACACCTGGGAGTGGTGACCGTGTCCAGCCAGTTTTTGCTGCCGGACCTCGGCGAGGGCCTGAACGAGGCCGAGATCGTGTCGTGGCTCGTCGCGCCAGGCGACATGATCGCGATTGACCAGGTAGTCGTCGAGGTCGAGTCCGCCAAGTCCGTTGTCGAACTGCCGTCGCCGTACGCCGGCCGCGTCGAGCGACTGCACGGAAACGTCGGTGACATCATCCAGAAGGGCTCACCGCTCATCACCGTCGCAAGCGACCTCCCGGTCGCTGTCGGCACCGACGCGCCGGATGTCGTGCCCGGCACCGCGCTGCGCGACGCCGAACCGGTCACCGGATCGGGCGCCGTCCTTGTCGGCTACGGCACGACGGAGTCGACCGTGCGGCTCAAGCGCCCAGAGGGCGGCCGCTTCGGTCGACGCGCGACGGAACCGGCTCCGGCAATCGCCGGCACCCTGCTCGATCCCGAACGACACTCGCCGGTCGTTTCGCCGCTCGTGCGCATGCAGGCGAAGCAGCACGGCATCGATGCAACCCAACTCGCCGGCACCGGCCCAGGCTCGCTCGTGCTTCGCTCGGACGTGGATGTCGCGATCGCCGCGCTCGAGTCGAGCCTCGCGAACACGGCGCCGACATCCGCACCCGTCGCTCTGGCCGGCGACGAGCGCATCCCGATGTCGGGGATGCGGAAACTCATCGCGCAGCGGCTGAGCACGTCGCGCTCGACCATCCCCGAGGCTACGATCTGGCTCGACGTCGATGCGACCGAGCTCTTCGCCGCGAAGGATCGGCTGCAGAGATCGACCGGCGAACGCTTCGGCCTGACCGCCCTGCTCGCGCGGTTCGTCGTTGCCGGGCTCGCGGAATACCCGATCCTCAACTCGTCGGTAGATGGGGCCGCCGGCGAAATCATCCGACACGGGTCGATCGGGCTCGGCCTGGCGGCGCAGACCTCGCGCGGCCTCATGGTCCCCGTCATCCACGACGCCGGATCTCTCACAACTCGCCAGCTGCGCGACCGGGTGGCCGAAGTGGTGGCACACTCCGAAAAGGGCGACTACCCGGCCGCGCAGCTGAGCGGTGGCACGTTCACCCTCAACAACTACGGCGCGTTCGGGGTCGATGGCTCGACGCCGATCATCAACTATCCCGAGGTGGCGATGCTCGGGATCGGCCGCATGATCGACCGCCCGTGGGTCGTGGACGGCGAGCTTGCCGTGCGCAAGGTCGTCACCCTGTCGTTCGTGTTCGACCACCGGGTCTGCGACGGGGACGTCGCATCCGGATTCCTCACGTTTGTTGCGCGCTGCGTCGAGGAGCCGCTCACGCTGCTCAGCACCGTCTAGCGGGAGGCCCCGAACACCGGTCGGCGCTTCTCCTGAAAGGCGGCGAAGCCCTCCGCGTAGTCCGCGCTCGCGCCGAGCTCGCCCTGCACGATGTTCTCGGCCGCCATCGATGCCCAGAGCCCGACGCGGTCATCCCGCAGCTGGTGAACGAGCTTCTTGCTGGCGAGTAACGCACCCGTTGCACCCTGCGCAACGCGGCGAGCGCGCTCGCGAGTGAACTCGAGAACCTCGGCCTCGGGCACCACGCGACTGAACAGCCCGAGCTGAACCGCTTCGGTTCCCGTCATGAGCTCGGCCGTGTAGATGAGGTCGAGCGTGCGATGCGCACCGAGGCGCTCGAAGAACAGTGCGTGGCCACCCGAGTCGAGAGTCGCGCCAAGATTCGCGAAGGGCGAGCCGATCTTGGCGGTCTCGGCAACGTAGACGATGTCGCACGCGATGAGCAGGCCGAGGCCCACACCGAGGCAGGCTCCCGTCGCGACGGCGAACGTGGGAGCGGGGAAGTCGTCGATCTGGTGCAGGAGCGGGGTCACGATCCGGTCGAGGTAGGCGAGCGCGTCATCCGTCGCCGGCGTCACATTCGAGATGTCGCGACCGGCGCAGAATGCGCGCCCCTCCCCGCGCAGGATGACTGCCCGCACGTCCGCCGACCGGGCGCGCTCGAACGCCGCGCCGAGGTCCGCGAGCGCCCGCTCATCGAGAGCGTTCAGTTTCGCTGGATCGTTGAGCACGATCTCCGCGACATTGTCTGACACCGAGAAGTCGACGACCATGTCGAGTCCTGCTTCCTGTTGGGGGGCCGGGGCACTGCCTGGTTAGGAGTCGTAGTTCACGGAAACGCACTCACTCGTCGGGATCGCCTGGCAGGTGAGCACGTAGCCCCTCGCCAGCTCCTCCGGCTCGAGCGCGTAATTCTCGACCATCTCCACCGTGCCCTCGGTGACGACGGCGCGGCAGGTGCCACACACTCCGCCCGCGCAGGCGAACGGCACGTCGCTGCGTACCCGCAGTGCGGCGTTGAGGACGCTCTCGTTGCTGTGCACGGGCGATGTGACGGTCGCCGTGGTGCCGTCCAGCCGGAACGTGATGGTGTGTACGTCTCCGCCGGGCACCACGTCGATCGGTCGGCCCGTCTGGCCCTGCGGCCGGTCCGGACGATCGGTCGTGAACAGCTCGTAGCGGATCGCACTCACGTCGACGCCGAGGTCCGCGAGCGTGTCCCGGCAGAGTTGCACGAGGTCGAACGGTCCGCAGATGAACCACTCGTCGACATCCGTCGGGAAGATGAGTTTGCCGAGGATGTCACGGAACTTCCCGGCATCCAACCGGCCCGACAGCAACTCGGAGCTTCGCCGCTCACGCGTGAGCACGTGGTAGAGCGCGAGCTGGACCGGGTACCGGTCCTTAAGGTCGGCGAGCTCGTCGACGAACATCGTGTCCATCGCGGTCTTGTTCGAGTAGACCAGCGAGAACCGATTCTGGGGCGAGGCGCTGAGCGCGCTCTCGATCAGGGCGATGACGGGCGTGATCCCGGAACCAGCCGCAATCGCGACGTAATGGGCCGCGGTCTTCTGAACCAACTGCGAGGTGAACTTGCCCTCGGGGCTCATGACGTCGAGCTGCATCCCCGCGCGCAAATTCTCGACCGCCCAGGTGGAGAACAGGCCACCGAGATCGCGCTTGATCGCGACCTTGAGGGTGCCCTCCACGGGAGCCTGGCAGATCGAGTAGCTGCGACGAAGGTTCTCGCCGCCGAGGTCGGTGCGGATCGCGATGTACTGCCCTGGGTCGTAGCTGTACTCGCCGGCGAACTCGGGCGGCACCACGAACGAGACCTCGATCGCGTCATCCGTGAGTTTGCGGACTTGCGAAATCTCGAGAGAGTGGAAGCGGGCGCGACGCCGAGTCGGCAGAGCTGTCGTCGCCACCACTAGTGCTCCTTGAAGTAGTCGAACGGCTCCTGGCAGCGCTGGCAGACGTAGAGCGCCTTGCACGAGGTTGAGCCGAATCGCGACAGTTCGCGGGTGTGCAGCGAGCCGCAGTGCGGGCACCGGATGCCCAGGCCGAGGCTGACCGTACCTCCTGTGCCGCGCGGTGCCGGAGCGGCGATGCCGTACTCCCGGAGCTTCTTGGCGCCGGCTTCGCTCATCCAGTCGGTGGTCCAGGGGGGCGCGAGCACCGAGCGAACCACGACATCCTCGTAGCCGGCGTCATGCAGAACGGTGACGATGTCGTCGCGCATCGCGTCGACGGCCGGGCAGCCCGAGTAGGTGGGAGTGATCTCGACGAGCACCGTCGAGCCCTCGATCGCGACTCGGCGAAGCACGCCCAGGTCCTCGATCGTGAGGACGGGAACCTCGGGATCGACAACGGTTGCGGCGAGCTCCCAGGCGGCCAGCTCCGCGGCGGTGTCCGGGCGTGGGCGTGCGATCGCCTCAGTCGTCAACACGGCGGCGCTCACCAGTTCGCCCCGGGATGCGCGCGTGCGAGCACCTGCATCTCGGCGAGCATCGGGCCGAGTGACTCCGAGTGGCGACCGAGCCGGCCGCCGCCCTGCGCCGGGGACACGGTGGGAACGGTCAGCCCCGCATCAACGATCAACCGGGGAACCTTCGCGTCGAACGCGGCTCGGAGCGGCTCCGGATCGACGGCGACGCCCTCGAGATCGGCCGCGAACGGATCCGCCCGAAACAGTTCGTCGACGAACGGCCACATCGCGTCGAGCCCCTGCTGCATCCGCTCGTGCGAGTAGTCGGTGCCAAGACCGAGCCGCTCCAGCCACTGCGCGCTGTGGTCGACGTGGTAGTCGACCTCCTTGACAGCTTTCGCGGCGATGGCGGCAAGCGTCGTGTCGGCCGAGAGGCTCAGGGCGCGGTACAGCGCGACGAAGTAGACGGACGCGATGAGCTGCCGCGCGATTGTCGTGGCGAAGTCGCCGTTCGGCTGTTCGAACAGCTGGCGCGAGCGATATTCGGCCTCGCCCCGAAAGTAGGCGAGGTCATCCTCGGACTTATCCCAGGCCGTGCCCGCGTAGGTCAGCAGGCTGCGCGCGTGGCCGAGCAGGTCGAGTCCGATGTTGCCGAGCGCGACATCCTCTTCGAGCTCTGGCGCGTTCGCGATCCACTCGCCCAACTGGTGGGCGAGCACGAGCGCGTCATCGCCGAGCCCGAGCGCGTACTGGGCGACGGCCTCCGACGCGACGACCGAAGAGTCCGCGATCGACTCCGCCGTGATCGCCGTCGAGACAACGTGGTTGGAGTGGTTCACAGGTGCGGCACCGCCTCGGACTCCTTGTAGTAGGTGGCGTGCCGATACTCCTTGCCCTGCGGGGATTCGAAGAACTCCCCCTTGGCGTCCGGGTCGGACGACGTGATGTCCGAGGCGCGAACGACCCAGATCGAGACGCCCTCGGCGCGACGGGTGTACAGGTCGCGGGCGTTGCGCACCGCCATGGTCTCGTCCGGGGCGTGCAGCGACCCGGCGTGAACGTGTGACAGACCACGGGATGACCGGATGAAGACCTCCCACAGCGGCCAGGTCTCGCGGCCGCCCGAATCCCCGGGGCTGGTCATGACGCCATCCGTTCGGCAGCTTGCGCGTCGGCACACGCCCGCGCCGCCTCGCGCACCCAGGCGCCATCCTCGTGTGCCTTCTTGCGGCGGGCAACGCGCACGGCGTTGGCCTGACCGCGACCGGCGAGAACCTCGTAGAACTCGTCCCAGTCCAGCGGCCCAAAGTCGTAGTGGCCACGCTCCTCGTTCCATTTGATGTCCGGGTCGGGCAGCGTGATGCCGAGCACCTCGGCCTGCGGAACGAGCATGTCGACGAAGCGCTGGCGAAGGTCGTCGTTGCTGAACCGCTTGATTTTCCAGGCCATGCTGCGCTGCGAGTTGGGCGAGTCCTCGTCCGGCGGGCCGAACATCATCAGTGCCGGTGCGTACCAGCGGTTGACCGACTCCTGCGCCATCGCCTTCTGGGCATCCGTTCCGCGCATGAGCTCGAGCAGGATCTCGAAGCCCTGGCGCTGGTGGAAGGACTCCTCCTTGCAGATGCGCGTCATCGCCCGACCGTACGGTCCATAGGATGCGCGGCAGAGCGGGACCTGGTTGCAGATCGCGGCGCCGTCGACGAGCCAGCCGATCGAGCCCATGTCGGCCCAGGTCGGCGTCGTGTAGTTGAAGATCGAGGAGTACTTCGCGGCGCCGGTGACGAGCTGCTCGAACATCGTCTCGCGGTCGATGCCGAGCGTCTGCGCGGCGGAATAGAGGTAGAGCCCGTGGCCGGCCTCGTCCTGCACCTTCGCCATCAGGATGGCCTTGCGCTTGAGGCTCGGGGCTCGCGTGATCCAGTTGCCCTCCGGCTGCATGCCGATGATCTCTGAGTGCGCGTGCTGCGAGATCTGGCGGATCAGGGTCTTGCGGTAGGCGTCCGGCATCCAGTCGCGCGGCTCGATTCGCATGTCCGCGTCGATGAGGCGATCGAACTCACGCCGTTGATCAACGCTGCCCTCGGCGGACTTCTCCTCGGGGAGGGCGGGCTGCACTGCGGTCATCCTCAGCTCCATTGCTTGCATTATTTACCGGTCGTTCAGTTAGTATATGTTCACGCTCGATAATCGGGCAATATCCCGTGGCTCATCGAGGAGTGCAGGTGCCAGCAGAACCAGCGACAGTTGCGCGCACGATGATGATCCACGACCGAGCGTCCGAATCGCTCGGGATGACCGTCCTTACAAACGAGGCGGGTCACGCCGTCGTCACGATGACCATTCGCGAGGACATGCTCAACGGCTTCGCCATCACCCACGGCGGATTCGTCTTCGCCCTCGCCGACACGGCATTCGCGATCGCTTGCAACGACAGTGACCTGGTCACCGTCGCCGCCGGCGCCGACATCACGTTCCTCAAGGCAACCACCGCAGGGGACGTGCTCACCGCAACCGCGATCGAACGGGCAAAATCCGGTCGCTCGGGAATCTACGACGTCGAAGTCCTCGACGCCGCCGGCGCCATCGTCGCGGAGTTCCGCGGCCGCAGCCGCCGCACCAACTCTCCCGCCCCCGTGTAGCAAACGCTGCGCACGATACTCAAGGAACCGCCCATGTCATCGACGACCGCACCGAAGACGCGACTACGGCCAGCGAAACCCGACGAGCAGGATCCAGCCGAGCGGATGTCCCGCGACGAACTCGAGGCACTGCAACTCACCCGGCTCCAAGAAACGGTGCGCCACGCGTACGCGAACGTGCCGCATTACCGCACCAAGCTCGATGGCGCGGGAGTGCATCCCGACGACATCCGATCGCTCGACGACATCACGAAAATACCGTTCACGAGCAAGGAGGACCTGCGCCAGAACTACCCGTTCGGGATGTTCGCCGTGCCGTCCGAGGAGGTCGCCCGCATCCACGCCTCGTCCGGGACCACCGGCCTGCCGACCGTCGTCGGGTACACCAAGGGCGACCTCGAGATCTGGGGAGGCCTCGTCGCGCGCAGCCTGCGCGCATCCGGTGTCCGACCGGGGATGCGCGTTCACAACGCCTACGGTTACGGCCTCTTCACCGGCGGTCTCGGCGCCCACGCCGGGATCGAGGCGCTCGGAGCAACCGTCATCCCGATGTCGGGGGGACAGACCACCAAGCAGGTCCAGCTCATCCGCGACTTCCGGCCGGACGTCATCATGTGCACGCCGTCCTACCTGCTGACCATCGCCGACTGCATGGAAGAGCAGGGCATCGATCCCCGCTCGACGTCGCTGAAGGCCGGCGTGCTCGGCGCCGAACCCTGGACCAACAGCATGCGCACCGAAATCGAGGAGCGACTCGACATCGACGCGCTCGACATCTACGGCCTCAGCGAGGTTATGGGGCCGGGCGTTGCCAACGAGTGCATCGAGAGCAAGGACGGACCGCACATCTGGGAGGACCACTTCCTTCCGGAGATCATCGACAGCGAGACCGGCAACAGGCTCGCGGACGGCACCGAGGGCGAGCTCGTCTTCACCTCGCTGACCAAGCGGGCGTTCCCGATCCTGCGCTACCGCACACGGGATCTCACCACGCTGCTCCCGGGGACGGCCCGTCCCTCGATGCGGCGAATGGCCAAGATCACCGGACGCAACGACGACATGATCATCCTGCGCGGGGTCAACCTGTTCCCGACCCAGATCGAGGAGATCGTGCTCGGAGTTCCCGCGTTGTCGACCCACTTCGTGCTGGAGCTCACCCGACCCGCTCGCATGGACGAGCTGACCATCCGCATCGAGCCACGCGAGGGCGTCAGCAGGTCCGACATCGAGGCCGCCGTGGCACTGCTCGTCAAGACCATCAAAATCCAGATCGGCTCGAGCGTCGGCGTCGTTGTCGTTGACCACGGCACCCTGCCCCGCAGCGAGGGCAAGCTCAAGCGCCTCTACGACCTGCGCTCCTAGGCGAACAGGCCGCAATCGGCGCAACAGCTAGTAGCTCTTCTTCCCCGAAAGCCCCGCGTTCGGAAAGCACGCGGAGACGGCGGCGATCTGAAGCTCGGAGCCGCCCTCGAACTTGACGGTAAACAGCTCGCCCGTGTCGGAGCGGAGTTCGACCGTTTCCGCGTGACCCTGGGGCGACCTCCACGTCACAATCCAGCCCTTCTCCTTCGACCAGTGGTCGGCAATCGCGCCAAGTACCGCGTCTTCATCGACACCCGACTTCACTTCCACTCTCAGCGAGCCGGGCCAGTAGAACTCATTCGGATGGCCGAGGCATGGGTATAGCACTGCGGATTTTGTGGTCACGTGGGTCGCGATCACGCTGTCGTGCGGGACATACTCCGAGATCGACGTCTCGAGCGCGATCGTTGACTGCTTCGCCGACACGAGACCGAGGGCGGGCACCGATGACGCGCATCCGCTCAACCCGATGACAATCAGCGTCGAGATTGCCGCCGCCACACAACTGGACTTTTGCACGTTGCTCCTAGGTGAGTCCGATACTGCGGAAGCCGTTGGGAGTTGCCTCGACGGCCTGGGTGGGCATTAGCAGACCCGACACACGGCTGCGTAGTCGTGAGCCGCCGATCTTGCCCGAGCGAAGCGCGGCACTGACGTCGGACGGTTCAAACGACCTCGCGGCGTGCGTCGCCTCGGCGTACAAGTGACAGGTGTCGTAGGCGGTCTTTGCCATGCTGTTCAGCCGCGGAGCCAAGTCACCCCAGCGCGCGCGATAGAGGTGGGCCACGTCATCCATCTCGTCCGCGAGCGTTGGCATGAAATA
>JAUZFP010000084.1 GCA_030838475.1 Actinomycetota bacterium | reverse complement strand
CCCAAATGGACTGGTAGTACCCGAGTGTCTTCTCGACGGCCCGCTCCTGTTCGGCACGCATGCCGAAGTCCTGATGGTGGGAGCCGCCGTACTCGATGTGATCTCGAAGTTCCTGAATAGCCGTGAGTACATCGTCGGACGTGCAGCGCATCCACTCGCGACTCGACTCGAACACCACGTTCTCGAAGCCCTTCGCGATCAGGCGAGCTCGCACGTCTCCATCGCTGAACGTGCTGCCGTCCGCGCGATCCGCCGGCTCGTCCACCTCGAGCGTGTAGGCGACCCGTGCCTGCCCCTGCGACTGCTTGATGCGATCGTTGACCGCCTGCGTCGTCTGACCAACCTTGAGGCAACCGCGCCACCGCCCGGCGACCTCCTCGCTCGACCAGCCATAGATGCGGAGCCGCACCCCGGGCTTGGGTACGAAGAGTTCGTCAATGGACTTAGACATCGTCGAACGCCGAAGCGTCGTCGTGCAGTGCAACTTGCGATTCGATGAATTCAACTTCGTTCGGCAACAGGCCGTAGCGCTCGTAGAGAGCCGCATCAGCCCAATCTGTGTCCATTGTCAGATCAGGCACGAACGAATAGACATCCCTCGTGGCGTGCTGAGTCGGCTTTCGTAGCGAAACGAGGAACCGAGCGAACCTCGACCGCAGATAGCCCGCGAACTTTGTGGCTTCCTCTTCTGTGGTGAACCGCCCAGCTACCAGGTACGTCTCAGTGCAAGCCACCCCGGGCCCAGCGACGATCGGCTTACTGAGAAATTTAGTCTCGATCGCGGCGCTCGTGCCTTGAACCGCCGTTATCAGAACCTTCCACTCATCGATCCAATCCCGATGCTGAGGAACGTCAGCGCGCTCGATCCAGTCCTCGCGCTGATTGGCGAGGAGCCGAATTGGATCCGTCATCCCGGATTTCGACGCCGTGCCTTTGAAGTTCGTGGGAAGCCCGAACGGTTTACGACTCGAAACCTTCGCGTCCAGTGTGGCCTCCCCCTTTGCTCGCACCTTCTCGAGTATTGGGACCGCCTCGTTTCTTCTCACAAGCACGTCAAACTCGTCGAGGTACCGACTCACAGATTCGCCAACCACGCGGCCGTCCCACATCGTTTGCACAACGCACGGCCCGTTGTAGTCGCGCGACCAAAGGAAATATGAGATCCCTCCTCGGATCTTCACGCCGGGAAATGCTTCAAAGAGTTTCGGGTAGTCGACGATGCTGCGCATTCTTCGGTCGCTCAGCATTTGCTCCCGATATGCATCGAGCCCTTTTCCGCCTGCAAACCACCGCGAGGGCGTGACGAAAACGGCGTAGCGGGGTTCAAGCTGGAGCGCCTTCTGCACGAAGAGCTGGTAGATGGGTGCTGCACTTGTACCGAATCCACCATCGTCCAGTTGATACGGCGGGTTTCCGATGATCACGTCGAACTGCATGTCGGCTCCGAACATTTGCTTGATCCGCGCCTTGACGTCGGTCGTGTGAATAAAGGCGTAGGCGTGGGTCTCGAGATCATCCGAGCGCGAGTATTCCGATTTGGAAGCCCCGCAGTATGCGCAACGGTCCCCTGCCCAGGTGTGCTCGGTTCGCTCGAACCAGATGTTGCCCCAGTCGCGATCGAATGACTTTGCAATCGAGTGGGGGCCGTTCGCGTACTTCGAGCAGTAGACGCTGCGGCGTGCGAGCAGGCTGGTCAGCGTGGTGATGGCAATACCAAACACCTGTTTAGTGAGGATGTGATCGACGCGCTCATTGAGATCCGGGATCTCGTCAGCGAGTCCAACGGTCAGCCGACCGACGATCTCGCGCAGGAATACACCCGACTTCGTGAACGGGTCGAGGAAGGTGACGGTCGAATCTGCCCAGATGCTCTTGCCGTCATTGGCTTCGACCCAGGCAAACTCGAGGGTGTCGAGCATTTGGTTTGCGAGCGCGGGCGGCGTGAAGACTTCGTCGTTCGAAAGGTTCGCAATGCAGGTGAGGACGTCCGGGTTGTGGGCCTTGAACGTGAACTCCGCCTGCGGAGTCACGGGAGTCATGCCGCCAGCTCGTGCACGGTCATCGGCGGAAAGGTCACGACCGGCACGAACACCTCGTGCTCCTCGAAGGCGTCGAAGAGGGTGCCCTGAACGGATGATCGCTGTGTCAGCGCGTCGAAGCGGAAGTCTCGCCGCTGATATTGGCCACGACCGAGGTAGCCCCACTCGGGGAAAGTGATCGGCTGCGCGTCGGAGCTCGTCAGGGTCAGCGCATTTCCCTCGATGATGTTGAGCGCGAGCACCCGCTGTGCCGCGCGCCACCAGACGTCGCCATCCGTCAGCTTCAGAAACGTGGCGAGGGCGGCCAAGAGTCTCGACCGGCATTCGGCCGCGTTGTCGGCGAGAAGCTCGATGCCGTAGACGCACATCAGGCCGAGAAGCGCGTAGTGGCGGCGCTCGAAGTCGCTGCGTCCGTAACGCGCCTGAACGGCGACGAGCTTGCGCTCGAGGGCGGGAATCAGGAAGTTGCCTGAACCACACGCTGGCTCGAGAAACCGTGAATCGATGCGCTCCGTCTCGGACTGAACGAGGTCGAGCATGTCGGCGACCAACCATGCCGGCGTGAACACTTCTCCGTGGTCGGACACACGCTGACGGGATTTGACGAGCCGCTCGGCTCCCCCATCCCATGTCGACATAGATATGAGAGTACAAGTACCCGGTTACTTTCACACTGGCACACACGCCCGGTCACACTGAGGCTTGGGGCATGCCCCGAGTCACCTCCGATGCCGCCGCGTACATCGGCCAACGGATTGCGGATCGGCGGCGTCAGCTTGCTCTTACGCAGGACCAGGTCGCGGCGAGCAGCGGCATCGATTCGTCCAACATTCGGGCGTACGAAACCGGGCGTGCGACCCCGAGCATCCATTCGCTCACCCGAATCGCCGAGGCTCTCAACTGCGAACCTGGCTCCCTGCTCGAGGGGCTCACTTCCGACCTTTTCGCGGTCGCCGAACACGATGGACGCCGGCGCGAAGCGTAACTACCGACAAGTCGCCGGTGCGATGTCTTACCAGCGCGGTACTATGGAGGTCAAAGGTTCCACCCCGCTAATAAGAACCCCTGGGTTCTGCCGAGAGGCTAGGCGGGGTGGTCGTTTTTCACCAGTAGCGAGTGTGACCGCGCGAAAATATGTCGAACTCGTCGTGGCTGCCGGGCAACTGCGCGAACCATTCGCGGTCACCGGTTTCAAGCATTCGAAACGTTGCCCACGCGTGATAATCGGCAATCTGCCCGTTCACGTCGTGCTGAACGGGCCGGAAGATGATGCGATACGGTCGTCCCAGCGAGTTCAATTGCGGTTTGAGCGCTTTGAGGAACGCGCCCTTGAGCTTGCCCGTCAGGGCAGAGTCGAACATCAATACAACCGGTTCGAAACCGATCGGCAATGCCTGTAGCAAGTAGCTCGCCATCGCCTTCCCGACAAGCCCATAGAAGACGTCCGGAGCGTGCTTAGAAGGATGCGCGAGATGCTTATCGGCGACGACACTGTGGACGAAGCAGTGATGGTCGCGTCCGCAAAGCGCGCTGACAACTCGCTTACGGGTCCCAGCGGTGTTATTGGCCGCGTGGAACGGGATCTGACTCTCAAGTCCGCGACTCAGGAATTCATAGGTAAGTTCTTGCAAGGCGCGTCCACACTCCAGCGGATCCTGAGTAACGAACGCGGACAATACAAAGTGATCCGTGCCCTTACCTGAGAAATCGAGGTTGCCCGATTCGTCCATGAAGACGTAAATGGGGCGCGCTGACATACTTTCAAACTAGAGCGCCCCACCGACGAGCATCCTGCCTCGACTAAAGCGCGAAACCCGGGCACGTGCTCCGTCCGGAGGACCTGCCGCGTTCACTTCGCACTGCTAGTGGACCGATCCGCGATCGAGCGCCCACGCGTTCGTCAACTACCGAACCTGATTAGGACGTGCTTGAACCGTGACAGTGGTATACCCAGCGGTATACTACGAGTATGCCAACGACGATCAAGGTGTCGAACGAGTTGCGCGACCGCCTCAAGGTGCAGGCCGCCGAGCACGGTCGCACGATTGGAGGGCACCTCGCGGTTCTCGCGGACGAAGCCGACAAGAGAGCCCGCTTCGGACGTCTGCGAGCTCAGATCGCGGCGACGCCTGCAGAATTGCGGGCCAGCTACCTCGACGAGGTCCGGGTATGGGATGCCGCGTCATCCGATGGGATTTCGTCAGAAGAATTTAGCGACTGGCCGGGATATGGCACGGCCTGAAATCTGGCCGGGCGATGTCGTCTGGGCGGACTTCGGTGGCACGATCGGCCGCGAACAGATGGGGCGCCGTCCCGCCCTCGTCGTGTCGAACACTCACTACCTGAATGTGGTCGAAGAACTCGTCATCGTGGTGCCACTCACGACCAAGAATCGCGGATGGGACAACCACGTCGAAGTCGGAGCCGCCCTTCCGCAATCATCGTGGGCGATGACCGAACAATTGCGCACCATCGATCGACGCCGGCTCAGCGGGTTCATCGCTGGAGCCGACGACGAAACGATGGATGCGATTCGCGTCTGGCTGGTCGACTTCCTCGACCTGTGACCGGGCTCGGTCGCCGCTAGAGCTTGGTTACCTGCTCGAAGCTCAGCTCGACCGGGGTCTCGCGCTCGAAGAGGGAAACGAGAACCGTGAGCTTGCCGCTCTCCGGCTTGATCTCGCTGATCGAACCAGGCAGTCCCGCGAACGAGCCCTCCTTGATCGTGATGGTCTCGCCCACCTCGAAGTCGACCTCGGCCGGGATGATGCGTGCAGCACTCTTGCCCTTGCCGCCGCCGGTCTTGGCTGAAGGAGCCTCGACGATCTGCACGAGGCTCTTCAACATGTTGAAGGCTTCTTCGAAACGCAGCGGCGTCGGGTTGTGCGAGTTGCCGACGAACCCGGTCACGCCGGGGGTGTGGCGAACGACCGACCAGCTGTCCTCATTCAGGTCCATGTTGACGAGCACGTAGCCGGGAATGCGAACGCGGTTGACCAGCTTGCGCTGCCCGTTCTTGATCTCGACGACATCCTCCATCGGAACCTCGACCTGGAAGACATAGTCCTCCATGGCCATGGAGACGCGACGGTTCTCGATGTTCTGCTTCACGCGCTTCTCGAAGCCCGCATAGGAGTGGATGACGTACCACTTGCCCGGCTTGGCACGGAGCTCGTTGCGGAACTCCTCGTAGGGGTCAGCCTCCGGAACCTCGTCGCCCTCGGCGGCATCCGCGACAGGCTCACCATCGTCGCCGAGCTCTGGGCCGTCGTACGGAGCAACGTCGGGAACCTCTTCGGCCTCGACCTCCTCCTCGACTTCTTCCTCGTCCTCGGTCGCCTCGTAGGCTGTCTCAGCGTCGTCGACGGTCTTAACCTCGAGCGCCTCGTCGACGAGCGCGTCGGCCTCAGGATCGGTGGCAGCGTCGAGCGCCTCTAGGAGCCCGGCGAGGTCGCCGTTCTCGTCATCGCCGTCGTCACCCTCGTCTTCGACGTGGATCGCGGCCTGCTCGGCGGGGTCTTCCGAGTTGTCCTCCAGCTCGAGGATGTTGCCCTCCTGGGCCTCATCCTCTTCGGACGACTGCTCAGCGGCCGTACCGAGTTCGATATCCCGGCGGTCAGACTCAGACACTTAACTCTTCTCTCTGTTGATACGTAAGAATTCGGATCCGAGAAATGTCGGACCAAAACAAGGGGAAATCAGGATGGCTAGGTAGTCGGGGTTCCGAACAGCCAGTTCACGAGAAACGCGAATCCCTGGTCCAGTCCCCACACCAGCGCCATCATGACGCAGACAAAAACGAGCACGACGCCCGTGTAACCAAAGAGCTCGCGGCGGGTCGGGGTGACGACCTTGCGCAGCTCGATGAGCACCTGACGGATGAAGAGCGAGACACGAGCAAACGGTCCACGCCTCTCGGCGCGATCCTTTCGCGCGTTCGCGACGATGTCCTCACTCGGCTCGTCGATCACTTTGCGTGCCACACTCACAACCTTTCATCACATCTACTCCTATATATAGGAGAGAGCTGCAGGGCGGACAGGACTTGAACCTGCAACCTGCGGTTTTGGAGACCGCTGCTCTACCAATTGAGCCACCGCCCTATGTGCCGTTCGGCACGAGCGAAATCTGTCATGCACTTGGCGCTCAAAAGATTTCGGGCACGCAAAAGCTTGGCAGATTTCAACTACCGGTATCAGTGTACGGCATGGATTCCGGGGCAAAAAAGTCGTGCACAAACCTGCGTCATAGTTACCGGTCACCTCAGTCTCTTTAGGTAAGCAAGGACCAACCATCCTCGCCGAGTAGAACCCGCACCACATAACTGGCGTAGCGAAGCTGAGATCAGGCTGAGTCGCTCGCCTCAATAGCTTTCTATTGAGGGGTCGACGCCAACCATGTATCGAAGCTTCCTAGTCCATAACAAGATCAGGAAGGCACGGACGTGTTTAACCACAATGCGGATCTCTTTGGGGAGAACCGCAAGCTCACAGCAAAATCAGCAAAAGTTGTTCTTCGCTTTGGAGCGATAGCAACCACAGCCGTACTCGGTACGGCGCTCGCACTCGCCGCACCAACTGCGGCCTCCGCGGCCACGACTCCCGTCTCGTTCGCTCGGGGACAATTCCTCGCGGGCAGCATCGGCGGAGTCGACCTCGCAAAGCTTGCCGCCATCGAAGCCGCCACCTCCACAAACGATGGAACTCAATCCACCCAGGTGTCGCGCGACCCACTGGGCGTGAGCGTGCTGGGCACCACCGTCATCAACCAGCCGGCAGGCATCCAGCTGAACCTCGGACAGATCGTCGACCTCGGTGCAGCCGGACAATACGCGCAGGCCGCCAAAGACGGAAGCTCTATGGGTTCCAGCGGCGCGGTGAACAACGACGGCGGCATTGGCGCCGGCACGGTTGGACCGTCGGCGAACGGTTCCGCGTCCGTCGACCTTGATTCCCTGCTGGGCACGAAGTTCGCATCGGTCCTTTCCGACCTCAAGCTGCAGGCGGATGCCGTAACGGCCCAAGCGACCGGCGCACTCACTTCCGCAAGCGGCGACTACTCTCTCGCCGGCCTGACGCTCACCTTCACGAGCCCGGCGATCGCGGGACTCAACGGGAAGGTAACCCAGGCGCTCGGACCAATCGACGCACAGCTGGCGGCCCTTGACGGCCCGTCCGGAAAGCTCGCGGGCGCCGTGAGCAATGTCGTCAGCGGCATCAATCCGATCCTCAACCTCGCCGGCGCGAACGCGTCAGTGGATGCGAACGTGACGGCCGATCTGAGCACTGCTCTCCAGCCCCTGCTCACGGGCGTCTACGGCAACGGCGCGGTCTCCTTCAACCTTCAGACCGGTACGGTGACCGTTGATCTGGCCAAACTGCTCGGAGGCAACCTCAACAATGAGCCGGTCGGCACCCAGGTTCTGTCGGATGCCGTCGTCAAGCAGATCCTTGAAGGAATCACCGGCACGATTACCACGCTGAGCGACCAGTTGGTGGCAAAGGCCACGGCCACTCTCGGTGACGCGATGGTCAATGTTGACGCCACCGTCAACGCCTCGACCGCACAGTTGCCGCTACTCGGTCAGACCTGCGTGGCCGGAAGCTCGGGAACAGGTGGCCTCCTCGGGGGCCTAACGGGTGGCCTGCTCGGGGGCGTGGTGAGTGGCGGCCTCGGCGGCCTGCTGTGCACCAACACCTCGACCCTGCTGCCCGACCTGAAGACGAACCTCGCGGTTCACGTCCACGGGACGGTCAACCAGATTCTCGCGGGAACAGCTCCAACGGCAACGGCAACGCTGTCCCTCCTCGGCGTGCCGGTCACGGTCGATGTGAACACCATCCTTACCGGTCTCCGCGGTGTCCTGGCCGATCAGCTGTCGACCAATGGAAGTGGCCTCAGCGGGCTGAGCGATGCGTTCAACACGGCGCTCGTTGACCCAGCACTCAGCGGCCTTCTCGGATCGGGTTCCTCGGTCGAGACCGCGTTGACGAAGTTCCTGTCGATCACGCTCAACAATCAGGCGCTCTCGTCGGATTCAAGCGTGGTCGCCGCATCCGCACGGATGGTGCCCATGGGTCCGCGGGGCACTGTGGCCGCTCCAACAATCACGGAGGCCGCGTTCGTGACGAACTCCGTCGCGACGGCCGACCCGGCCGGCAAGACGTTCACCGAGACGGCCCTGAAGGTTCAGGTGCTGCCGGACGGAACGAACGGGGGACTGGCGACGATTGATCTCGCAAACGCTTCGGTTGGACCCAACGCCTCGGTCATCGTGGTTACGCCGCCCGGAGACCCCGGAACGCCGACCACGCCGGGAACTCCCGGCACTCCCGGACTTCCCGGAAGTCCCTCCACCCCAGCATCATTCAACAACCTGGCGTTCACCGGAGTCGGCATTGCCGGCCTGGTCGCCGCGATCCTCGCACTATTGGCAGCGGGTGCCTATCTGGTGCGGGAGGGTTACCGGCGGAACAGTCGACGTCAGATCCAATAACCGACTGACGCACCGGTAACTCCGGTGGCCGGGAACCGATCCACCCCAGAGGGATCGGTCCCCGGCCACCATTTTCTTTACCGTCATCAACCGCCGGACCACGAAAAAGGGAATGGAATGCCACGGGAGGCACATTCGCGGTGGAGTTGGGCTGGCGAGAAACTGCACTGTCGCACACCGTTCCAATGGCTGCTCGACTCCTAAGCCCCTACCGCCACTGCAGCACAATCCTGCCCGGCGCCGATCGTTGGCCGTGCCTACTACCCAGCCGTTGCGACCAATGACATCGTGATCGACGTCGTAATCGCTTCGTGCGGACCGAGCGCAATGACGCTAGCCCGATCCGGCCCGCTCGTCTGCGTGCTTGACGGCTCGATGGCGAGCACACGCGCGCGCCCGTACCAGGGCCACCCGGGCATGCCGTTGAGCTCCTGCCAGAACCACGCGTACGGGAGATATGTTCCATCCCAGTCCAGGCGAACGCTCATCCCGAGTTTCGGGTTAGTTACACTCGCCCAGTACCCGTCGAAATCGGTGAGCCAGCCGAACGCACTACGAGAGACGTTGTTGCCCGGCACTTTTCGCAGGTCGATGGTGGTGCCATCCTCCTTGACGACATTTGGCCAGACATGAGCGCTTCCGGCGGCGACCCCCGCGAGGCCGGCCTCGAAGTCGTTGACGAAGGTGCGAGCCCCGGTCTGGATGTCACACTCCCCGTCCAGGAACGCGCCGCCGAGAGCGGGATGCTGCGCGAAGTCGAAGGTCAAGCCAGAGCCGCTCAGGTTGGTGATGCGGTCGGCAACGGTGACGGTGTGCCCTTCGACTGTGATCCTGCGATCGAGGCCGAGCGGGAGCGAGAACAGCTCGCTCCGCAGTGCGATCGAGCCGGTGGTCAGTTCCCCCACGGTCCAACTCGCGGTCGATGCCTCACCGTGATACCCGAGCGGAGCCCCATTTGTCGCGGTGCGCGGCGCGCCCGCGTTCGGGACAAGGGTCTGCCAACCGCCGCGGTACTGCTCCAGCCACGACTCCATCGAACCGGTCGCGGTTACGGCGGCGGCACCCTCTCGGATGTCGTCCGCGCGCGCTCGCCACGGCGACGAAAACATCACGTCGGTCCCCGTGCGATTGTCGACAATCGAGAGGATGTCCGATCCTCGTCCTGGGTCGATTACGACAGTGATGTCCTCGGTCTCCAGGGTGATCATCTCGACCATCAGTGGCCGAATGGATGGATCGGGACGCCGCGGGTGGTGGTGCTCAGTGCAAAAATGGAACCGGACAGGGGAGCCTCTGCCAACTGTTCGTCGGACAACCCGGCGCGCGCCGAGGTGATGTACAGCGTCCCATCCTCGCCGAAGGCACAGCTTGACGGCTGCGGCACCGGCATGGGCACGATCTCGGTGAGATCTCCTGCTGGGCTGTAGCGCCGAATCTGCGATCCACCCCAGATCGCGACCCAGAGAAAACCGTCGACATCGATGGTCAGCCCGTCTGGAAGGTCGGTGCCAAATGTGACCAGCGGCCGAAATCCGTCAATCACACCCTCGTCCGGATGGAACGCGGAAACCGACAGCGTGTGAGCAAAGCTGTCGGCAAGATACATGAGCGAGTCCTCGGCGTTCCAGCCGAGCCCGTTGGGCAGAACGAGTCCGTCCACCAGGCTCACGCTCGGATCGATGCCGTCCCAGCGATGCAGCTTTCCGACACCGGGTACCAGCTCCATGTGATTGCTGCCTGCCCACATTCGGCCGCGTGAATCGACCTTGGCATCGTTCATCCGACGAAAGCTCTCCGGCAACACCGGATCCACGATCTCCAGCACCCCGTCGGTGACGAATCCGAAACCCTCAGACACGGCAACAGCGAAACCGTCGTCAGACTTGCGCGGCGCAACGGCGCCGACCAAGGTGTCAAGCTTTGTCCTGGACTGCTCTCCCGATCCGAGATCGTTTTCGAAGATCGTGCCCTCGTTGATATCGACCCACACCAGCCGACCGGTCCGTGCGTCGAAGACTGGACCCTCGCCGACCTGGGCGTCCGCCCGGATAACAACGTCGGGAGAATCGTGAACCTTTGTGGCGGTCATGGCTCGTCCTCTCTTCCTACTGCTCGGCGGGCCGGAGTCGGAGTTCCTGAAGGCCGCCGTCGACGGCAAGGTTGACTCCGGTGGTCGACCCCGAGAGTGGGCTCGCCAGATAGGCGACTGCCGTCGCTACCTCGTCCGGCGAGACGAGACGACCGGTCGGCTGGCGCGCCTCAAGCGCGGCGCGCTCGGCCGTCGGGTCCTCGGCAACGGAGAGCAGCCTGCCGATCCACGGGGTGTCGACCGTTCCGGGGCTCACACAGTTCACTCGAATTCTCTCGGGCAAATGATCGGCCGCCATGCTCAGGGTGAGGGATAGCACTGCGCCCTTGGTCGCGCTGTACAGGGCGCGCTGGGGCAATCCAACCGTCGCGGCCGCCGAGCAGGTGTTGACGATGACCGCGTGCTCCGATTTGCGGAGGTAGGGCAGCGCCGAACGAGCGACCCGCACCATCCCCAACACGTTGAGGTCGAAGACCCGATGCCACTCGGCGTCCTCGTTGGTTTCCACAGATCCCTGCGCTCCGATGCCCGCGTTGTTGATGACGATGTCGATACCACCCATCAACCGCGCCGCCTCGTTCACGGCGGCACTGACGGATTCCGAATCGGAGACGTCGCAGTGGATTCCCGGAAGCGCTGCCTCGGACTGATCCGGCGTGAGGTCGAGTACGGTAACGCTGGCGCCCCTCGCCTTGAGGGTGAGCGCGATTGCCAGGCCAATGCCCGACGCTCCGCCCGTGACGACGGCATTCAGTCCCTGAAATTCCACGGTTTGTTCCTTACTGGTTAAGCGTCAATGAATGTTTGGGACTGCCGGCCGAGACCGTCGATCTCGATCTCGACGACGTCGCCGGCACGGAGGTACGGGAATCGGCCCGAGAGCGCGACGCCCTCGGGCGTCCCCGTGCAGATGAGGTCGCCCGGTTCGAGAACCATGTACTGGCTGAGGTTGTAGATCAGAAAGTTCACGTCAAAAATGAGGTCGGCGGTCGACGAGTCCTGGCGGATCTCGCCGTTCACCCAGCTCCGAAGCCGCAGGTTGCCGGCGTCGACCTCATCCGGCGTCACCAGCACGGGACCGGTCGGGCAGAATCCCGCCGCGCTCTTTCCCTTCGACCACTGCCCGCCCGAGATCTCGAGCTGGAATTCGCGCTCGGACAGGTCATTCACGGCGACGAAGCCGGCGATGTAGTCTGACGCGTCCTCGGGCGACGCTAGGTAGGAGGCCTGTTGGCTGATCACCACACCCAGTTCGACCTCCCAGTCCGTCTTGAGCGAGCCGCGTGGAATTGCGACGGCGTCGTTCGGTCCGACCACGGTGTTCGGCGCCTTGTGGAACACGATCGGAGCGCTCGGCGGCAGGTTCCCGGATTCCGCCGCGTGGGCGGCGTAATTCATGCCGATGCAGAACACCGACGACGGTCTCGCGATTGGCGCACCAATGCGACTACCCGCAGCGTCGATCTCAGGAAGCTGCCCTGCATCGAGTGCAGCCGTCGTACGCGCCAGCCCATCCGAGGTCCAAAAGTCCCCGGAAATGTCCGGGGCGATCGACTGCAGCGAAAAGTACTTGCCATCCTGAAGAACAACGGGGACTTCGGACCCGGGTTCCCCGATTCGTGCGAGCCTCATGCTGCCGCGGACCCCACGTACGAAAGCGCAGACGGTTTGCCATACACGGCCTGCTCGAGACCGCGGATGTACCCGTTCGCGAAGAGTCGCCCGAGTACGCCGTACCCGGGGCGATCGTTGGGCTCGCCCTCCATGGTCGGAACGTGATCCGGGCGCATTGGCCCGTCGAACCCCACCTCGGCGTATGCGCGCATGCACTCGGGCATATCCGTTTGACCCTCGTCGTGGAACGTCTCCTGGAAGTCGTCCGCGGTGCCGCGCACGTCGCGGAAATGCACGAACGCAATCTGGTTCTTGGCGCCGAATTCGCGAATGATCGCGGGGATGTCTTCCCCCATGAGCACGAAGTTTCCCTGGCACAGGGTCACGCCGTTGCTCACGGAAGGGTACATGGACAGTACTCGGCGGAACGCGTCGCCCGACCGCATGATCCGGGGAACGTTGCGGTCCATCGGGCGCGGCGGATCATCCGGGTGCAGACCCATCCGCACGCCGGCCTCTTCGGCTACCGGAATCACCGCATCGAGAAAATACTGCACCGCGGCCCACATCTGGTCTTCGGTGATCTCGCCCTCTTCGGCGAGGTTGGGCATGCCAACCATCTCGGTCGCGCGGAAGCCGGTGACGAGTGCACCACCGCGGCCAACGATTTCAACGTCCGTGCGACCCCAGCTCGACAGTGCCATCCAGTTGTAGCAGAGCGTCCGGATGCCAAGGTTCCCCATAGCCCGCAGCTGCGTGATGATCTGGTCGATCTGCTCGTCGCGGCCGGGCAGGCCGAGTCGAATCTTGTCCATGGGCGCGGTGTCCTCGACACCGATCAACTTCAGGCCGTGCTCGTCAAAAATGGCCATGTCACGCTTGAGGGCTTCTTCTGCCCAGGGAATGTCGCCGGCCGCCGGGCCACCGAAACCCTTCTTGCCAACCGAGGCGAACATTCTCTGGTCCTGCTCTCCGCCGTTCAGAACGCCAATCACATTGTCGACGCCGCACTGCTTGAGCAGCCGCCACATCGGTTCCGGGCGAGGGGCCAGCATCTCGCTGAGTTGGATCATTTGGTGCACCTTTCATCGATGCGTCCGCCTGAGCGAACGAGGAGTGGTTATTTAGGTTCTTCCGGCATTGGTAGCGCGGCCGCGATCCTGGCGAGGAGCCCACCATCGACGCGCACCTCCGAGCCGGTGACAAAACTTGCTCGCGTGCTGGTGAGGAAGGAGACGACCTCACCGATCTCTGCGGGTTGGGCGATTCGCCCCAGCGCGTGCGATGTTCCCCAATTGGCGAGGACGCGCTCGATACCTGCGTCCGATCCGTCGCCGAAAAGCTTGGCGGATGCGCGCAGCATCGGGGTGTCGACGGAGCCGGGGCTCACACTGTTCACGCGGATGCCAAATTCGGCCTCATCGACCGCCATTGCCCGCGCGAGCGCGTTCAGCGCGCCCTTGCTGCTCGAGTATGCCGCGACCTGGTTCTGAGTGGCGGTGGCTTGGGCCGATGAAACGATCACGACACTGCCCGCCGGGCTCACCCGCAGGTGGGGCAGCGCAAAATGCGCCGAGAGGTAGACACCCTTGACGTTGACGTCAAACACCTCGTCCCAGACCGACTCCGGTGTCGACACCACGTCTCCGTAACGCTGAATGCCTGCAGAGGTAACGAGGGTGTCGAGACGTCCGTATTCGCGTACCGCAGCGGCGACAGCCGCTCGGCTGGTCTCGGGATCAGAGATCGCACCAGCGACACCGATTGCCCTACCGCCAGCGGCAACAATCGCGCCGACGGTCTGATCTGCAAAATCCTGCGTAAGGCCATGAACCACTACTGCGGAACCCTGGCGTGCCAGCGCGAGGGCAATGCCCTCACCAATGCCCTGTGATCCGCCGGTTACCAGTGCGACGCGACCGTCATGCTCACCCACGTGTGCTTCCTTCTTCTCTTAGAGAACGCCGAACGTTGCGAACGCCTCAGTGGCGCTCATCCCGTTCATGATGGCGCTTCTGACCTCGTTTTCGGTGGACGCCTTGACCAACGACCGCTCGATCACTTCGGTCTCGAGTTCTGCGGGTATGACCAGCACGCCGTCCCGGTCGCCCACCAAAAGATCCCCCGGCGCAATCGAAACACCATCGATCTCGACCGGAACACCGTAGTCCAGGATCGAGGAGCGCACCGAGGAGTCCTGACCGAATCCGCCCCTGCTGAACACGGGAAAGTCGAGTTCAAGAATCTGCCTCGTGTCCCGGTGGTAGCCGTCAATGACAGCTCCCACGGAACCACGGGCGATCGCCGCCGTCGTGAGGATCTCGCCCCACGCTGCACAGTCGAGGCGCGCCCGACGCGCGAGGTACACGTCTCCCGGTTTGAGCGCATCCAGCGCCTCGGTGAGCCGACCGAAGGGCTTCGACTGTGGACCAAAGACATCGCCGACCAGAACCGGCATCGCGCGCCCGACGACGATCATTTTGGGTAGCAGCGGTTGAACTTCCGCGGGCAGAAACTGATGCACCCGCCCAAGCGAGTCGAGGATGTCCCCGATCACGGCCGTATAGAGCTTCGTCTTCACCAGATCGAAGCGTTCGGCTTCGTTCGTTGTTATCACGTGAGTTCCTTATTAAAGAGTTGAGGCCGAAATGGAGGCTAGACGACCGTCGACGAGCGACGCGAGCGCAGAACGTTCACCAGCACGGCGATCAGAACGATCGCGCCCTGGAAGACCTGCTGCGCGTACGGGTTCACGCCCAGCAGCACCATCCCGTTCAGAAGAACGGCCAGGAAGATGACGCCGATGAGAGTACCGACGACGGTGCCGCGACCACCGGACAGGGCCGCGCCACCGATGATGGCCGCGGAGATCGCCTGGAATTCCATGCCGTTAGCGATTGTGCTTGTACCGGAGGACAACTGCGCAGACTCGAGCAGGCCGGTTACCGCAGCCGTCAGCGCCGAAATCGCCATGACGGCGATCCGGATGCGCCGCACGTTGATGCCCGAGAGTTCTGCTGCGCGGGCATTCCCACCGACGGCATAGATCGAACGGCCAAATACCGTCCTCTGAGCGACGACCGCGATGATCACGAAGACCACGACTAGATACACGGCGGGTACCGGCACCACGCCGCTGATCTTGCCGGTTCCCCAGTAGAAGAACTGGCCCGAGTCGATGGGAATCGGAAATGCGTTCGTGATCCACTGCGCGCCTCCACGGAGAGCCAGGTAGAGCGCGAGCGTCACGATGAAGGTCGGCACGCCGAACTGGGCGCGTACCCACCCCGAAAACGATCCGATCGCGAGGGCAACGACGAGCACCACGATGCACGCCAACCACATCGGGAGTCCCACGTTTACGACGAAAATTCCCAGAAGAGATGACGAGAGGGCGGCAAGCGAGCCGACCGAGATATCAATCTCACCGGCGACGATGACCAGCGTCATTGCAAGGGCAACGATGCCGAAGAACGCCGCCTGCTGCACGATGTTGAGAAGGTTGGACAGTGTCAGGAAGTTTGGCGCCGTGAACCCGAGAATGACGAACACCACAACGAGGACAATGAGCAGTCCGAAGCTGCTCCAAGATGACAGCGCCCTCGCCGGATTTATCCTCGACGGTGCGATGAGCGCCGAGTCGTTGGGCTTAGTGAGAGACATGCTAAATTCCTTCCTTCATTGCGAGAACCAATAGTTTTTCCGTCGACGCGTTCGCGCCGATCACTTCTTCGGTGATTCGCCCGTCTCGCAATACGAGAACGCGGTCGCACACTTCGGACAATTCCTCGAGCTCGGACGAGACAAATATTGACGACACGCCTTCGAGCGCGAGTTCACGGATGAGCTTGTAGACCTGGCCTTTTGCGTGGACGTCGATGCCGCGAGTCGCCTCATCCAGTAGCAGTACTGTCATCTCGGCTTCGAGCAGCCTCCCGATGACGGCCTTCTGCTGATTTCCGCCCGAGAGCGTTGCGATTGGTTGGTCCACCGAAGATGCGACGATCGAAAGCTTGCGCAGGAATTCCCGCGACAGAGCCGATTCGAGACGCTGGCGGATCCACACGGCTGGCAGTACGCGGCCCCGAGCCGATAACAGCATGTTCTCGCCCACGCCGAGTTCGGGCACGATGCCCGCGCCTTTTCGATCCTCGGGGGTGAGGCCGACCCGGAGTGACAGCATCCGGCGCGGGGTGCGGCGACGAACCGCGTGGCCCGACACGCTGACCGTCCCCACCACATCCCGCCGAAGACCGTAGATGCCCTCGAGAATCTCGGTTCGTCCGGAGCCGAGAAGGCCCGCGATACCCAGGACCTCGCCCTCGTGCAGATCGAAGGAAACACCGTTGAGGATGTGTGGGAGTCGGAGATCCTGGACCGACAGGACGATCGGTTCGTTCCGCCGATCTCGGTGCGAAATGGATTTCGCGACCTCCTGTGATTCGCCCGCGATCAGCGCGGCGACTTTTTCGACACTCGCCTCTTGTGTCCCGAGGGTCTCTACCTCACGACCGTCCCGCAGGATGGTCATGGTGTCGGCGACGAGTGGGATTTCCTTCATCCGGTGCGATACATAGATGATCGCGACTCCCGTTTCGGCGAGCCGGCGAATAAGCGCGAGGAGTGCGGTGACCTCGGTGCTGTTGAGGGCACTCGTCGGTTCGTCGAGGATGAGCACGCGTGGTTCATCAAGAAGCGCTTTTGCGATTTCAACAAGCTGCTGCTGGGCGATGGACAGCTCGCCAACTTCGCGACCGAGCGGCAGTTCGACACCGAGAAGGTCGAGAGCATGTCGCGCCGCGTTGTCGAGGGCTTTGCGATCGATGAGCCCGAGTCCGTTGCGACGTACCGGCCAACGACCCAGGGTGATATTTTCGGCGACGGAAAGCCCGGGCACCAGGCTGAACTCCTGGTGCACGACGGCGATCCCGTCTGCGCGTGCGTCGCCCGGATTGCTCCAGTCGACCTGTTTGCCGGCAAGTTCCAACCGACCGCTGCCCTCATCGGCACGCTGCGAGCCCGAGAGCAGATTTACCAGCGTCGACTTGCCAGCACCGTTCTTGCCGAGGAGTGCGCGCACCTCACCCGGGCGAAGCGTGAAATTGATATCAACGAGCGCCTTGACCGTTCCGTAGGTCTTGCTCAGCGAAACGCACTCCAGGATCGGAGCGGCAGAGACATCCATGTGATCATCCTTGATCGGTCAAAATACGTGGAAACTGAGTGAGTTGAAAAACACGATCTGGGCGAGCGGACCACCTCCGCCCGCCCAGATCGGCCGTGCAAACCGTCTAGTGGTTAGTTGGACGGGTTCGCAGCGATAAATGCATTGATCGGCGCGGTAACGGCGCGGTCGTAGGTGACACCAGGAAGTTCGACGTCAAACGGCACATTCTTCTTCTTGGCTACTGCATTCTGCGCCATCTTGTACGCGGTGTTGGCCGTACCGTGCGAGTCCTGGCCCGTCGTGGCCTGAAGGATATCCTTCGGGTCGAGCAGATATCCCGCGATCTGAGTTGCGATGTCAGTTCCGAACACGACGATCTTCTTACCGGACTGCTGAACAGCAACGACACCACCCTCGGTGCCGCCGTCATTTGAGGTCCAGATGAGGTTGATCGACGGGTTTGCGGAGATCATGTTCGTCCCGGTCGTCGTCGCGGCGTCCGCGATGTAGCCGGCCTGATCGGCGACATAGGTCGCCTTTACGCCGGCATCGGACAGCGCCTTCTTGAAGCCCGCCTTGCGAAGCTTGCACGCGGAGGCGACGTCGCAGTTCAGAATTCCGATATTGGCGGAGCCGCCGAGCTTAGCCTTGATGTACTTCGCCGCCAGCACACCGGTGCCGGTACCCAGCGCGGTGTTATCGGACTGGACAACTCCTTCGACGACGGACGGGCTAGCCGGTCCACCGAGGCAGTTGCCGTAGCAAATCAGCGGAATGTGTGCCGCTGTGACCAACTTCATGGTCGCCAGCGACGCGACATCGTCAACGGGCTGCATGATGATGGCGTCGACGTTGCGTGAGATGAGGTTCTGCACGTTGGTCGCCTCGGTGCCCGCATCGTTGTTCGACGTTGTCGCGATGACCGTTCCGCCGTCTGCTTTCACATCGGCGGCGAGCGTCGTTGAGATTCCCTGGAAGTACGGGTCAGCCTCGAGCATGACGAGACCAATTGTCAGCTTCGCGTGGCCGGGGGCCGCCGTCTTCGTACCGGTGGATGTTCCGGTCGAACAGGCCGCGAGGGCGGTGATCAGAACTGCGCTGCCAACAATGGCGGCGAATTTACTTCGGAACTTCACTGTGATCTCCCTTGATCGTGGATGTTGCAGAAGGCAACTGTGCCACACCGCATACTTGCATGCAAGCACCCGGCATGCCAAGATTCTGGTGTGAATTCGAAACTTCCGCAACCCGAGCAGGCAGAGTCGCCTGCTCGACCCCTGCGTCGACTGCAACGTACGCCGGTCTCGCCGCGCATGTCGGATCGGGTGTACGAGGAGATCGCCTCCGCCATCCGAAATGTTGATTTGCTCCCTGGGGCTCCCATCTCCGAATCGGAGCTTTCGCTGCAGCTGGGCGTCAGCCGAACCCCCGTCCGCGAGGCTCTCGCCCGACTAGCCGATCACGGACTCGTGATCGTCGAACCGCAGGTCGGCACGACAATCGCTCTCATCGATATGGCCGAGGTCGAGGAAGCGGTGTTCGTTCGCCGTGCCCTCGAGGTCGCGGCATTCACCCGCGCGTGCGAGCTTCACGCCGAGGTGTCCGGCCTCCGCACCATCCTTCTCCGTCAGGAAAGCGCACTCGCCACGCACGATGAGGACGCGTACTTCCTCGCCGACGAGGCCCTGCACGAGGAAATATTCGCCCTTTCCGGATATCCCCACGTATGGAAAGTTGTGCGTCGATCGAAGATGCAGCTCGACCGGCTGCGAAGGTTGTTCCTCACCGAAGTCCTGGCGAACCAGCGCCTCACCGACGAGCACGTCAGAATCGTCGATCTTCTCGAGGTGGGCGACGTCGAAGCGGGCACTGGGCTCATCAACGAACACTCAACGAGAGTGCTCGACTTTGCGCCGAGCGTCCGCGACGCCCACCCAACCTTTTTCACAACATGATGACCGACGCCCGGGTACGTGAGCCCGTCCCGATCCTCCTGAATAAAGTTCTCCGATATCTCGAGTGCCGGGGGCTCCCGCCCATGTCCGGGGCAGTGGTGACCGAACTCACCGACGGCGTGTCCGCACGGGTCTACCTGGTCGAGGATTCGAGCGGGCGACGCGTGGTCAAGCAGGCGCTCCCCGAGCTCAACGTGAAGTCCCTGTGGCTCGCGGACCCGCATCGGGCCATGACCGAAGCGGCCGCGCTGAAGCTCGCGCACGGACTCACTCCAGACAACGTGCCGGCGCTCATCGATGCCGATCCCGTCGACTGTGTTCTCACGATGTCAGCCGCTCCAGCGGGGCTACTGAACTGGCGCTCACAGTTGCTCCAACACACTCCGCCGACTTCCGACCTTGTGTTCGTCGGGCAAGAGCTCGGTCGCATCCTTGGCACCTGGCACCGAGCGACCTGGGCCGATCCGGCGGTCGCAGAGCAATTCTCCGATGACGAAACATTCGAGCAGCTTCGATTGACGCCATTTCACCGCACGGTCCTCGAGAAGTATCCGGAGCTCCGAACCGCACTCCGCTCCTGCATCGACGAACTTGCGGATCGCCGCGAATGCCTCGTACATGGCGATTTTTCACCGAAGAACATCCTGGTTTCCGAATCGGAGGTTTGGGTTCTTGACTTCGAGGTGGCCCGGTTCGGTGCGGCCGTCTTCGACCTTGCCTTCCTCGGGCATCACTTGGCCATCAAGGCCGCCGTTCTCCCGGAACGGGCGGCGGATCTCCAGCGAACGTTCAAGGAATTCCTTGAGTCCTACGCCAAGGCCCTTGGACGAACGATTGAGGACCGAACCCTCGGATGGCACATTGCGGCCCTCATGCTCGCCCGCGTCGATGGGGTCTCCCCCGCCGGCTATCTCTCCGAGCCACAGCGCGTGACCGTGCGCGAAGCCGCCCGCGCAGTACTCGCGTCGAGCGATTCGTCGACGGCGGCGCTGTGGAACACGGTGCTCGCCCATGCCCAAGTGGGTGCGCCGTGAGCGCCCGAATTTCGGCGGTACGAGCCTGGCAGGCGCTGGACTCGCGTGGTCGTCCGACGGTGGCGTGCCGTGTTGACGTTGACGGTGGAGCCTTCGGAGTTGCCATCGTGCCCTCCGGCGCATCCGCTGGCTCGCACGAGGCCCACGAATTGCGCGACGGCGGTGAACGCTATGAGGGACGCGGGGTGCTGCGGGCCGTCGACAACGTGATGGGGCCGTTCGCCGAGGCTGTCATCGGACTCGACGCCACGCGGCAGCGCGATGTGGACGCTGCGTTGGCTGCGACGGATGGTTCACCGAACCTGTCCCGCCTTGGCGCGAACGCTGCGCTTTCGATATCGCTTGCCTCGGCGCTTGCTGCCGCATCGGCGGCGGGAGTGTCGCTGGCACGTCATCTCGCCGGTCCGGGTGATCTGCTGCTGCCCATGCCGATGTTCAACATCATCTCCGGCGGTGCGCATGCCAATCAGCTGCTCGACGTCCAGGATTTTCTTGCGCTCCCGCAGGGCGCTCGGAGCTTCGCCGAGGCTCTCGAGTGGGGTGTTGCCGTTCGCGAAGCAGCAACACGGCGCGCCCAAAAGGCCGGACACACGTTCGCGACACTCGTGGCAGACGAGGGCGGATTGGGTCTGCCCCTCGCCAGTAATCGCGCCGCGCTCGAACTGCTGACCCTCGCCATCCAGGATGCTGGACTCCGACCCGGAGCCGACGTGGGCATCGCGATTGATGTTGCCGCCTCGGAGCTGTATCGCGACGGGCAGTACTCCCTGCGGAGCGAGGGGCGAGTGTTGTCCTCGTCCGATCTGATCACCGAGCTCATCGGCTGGGTCGATGAGTTTCCGATCCTCTCGATCGAGGATCCATTGGACGAGGACGATTGGGACGGTTGGGAGCAGATCACCGCGGCGCTCGGCGAAAAAGTCGAGCTGGTCGGCGATGACCTGTTCGTTACCCAACTGAACCGACTGAACGAGGGCATCGCGCGACACGCCGCAAACTCGGTGCTCGTCAAGGTAAATCAGAACGGCCTCGTTAGCCGCGCGCAAGAGGTGCTTGAGACCGCCCATGCCGAGGGCTACCGCACGGTCGTATCCGCGCGCTCCGGTGACACAGAGGATGTGTGGCTCGCCGACATCGCCGTTGGCTGGCGCGCCGCCCAGATCAAGGTTGGTTCGACTCAGCGCAGCGAGAGAAACGCCAAGTGGAACCGCCTCCTTGAACTCGAGGCGACCGAGGCAACGACGTTCGGTGGACCGTGGAACGAACGAAGGTGACCACAGTGCTCGCCGACGTCGTTCGAGACAAACTCGCAGCACTGCGCGTCATCCCCATTGTCGTTATCGACGACCCCAGTCAGGCACTCCCCCTCGCGGACGCGCTAGCGCAGGGCGGTCTTCCCTGCGCAGAGGTGACGCTTCGAACTAGCGCGGGGTTCGAGACGATCGCCGCGATGGCTGCACGGGGTGACATCCTCGTCGGTGCAGGCACCGTCACCACCGTTGAGCAGGTTGACCGGGCGGTCGACTCCGGCGCGGTGTTTCTTGTCTGCCCCGGGCTATCGGTGGATGTCGTCAGAAGGGCTCGCGACCGCGGCGTACTAATACTCCCTGGCGTTGCCACCGCATCGGAGTTGCAATCGGCGATCGGCGAGGGCCTCGAGTCGGTCAAGCTGTTTCCCGCCGAAGTGCTGGGCGGGGTAAAGCTCCTCGACGCACTCTCTGGGCCATTCCCGTCCGTTCGATTTATGCCAAGCGGAGGCATCACCATCGAGAATGCGCTGAGCTATCTCGATCACGCCTCCACTTTTGCTGTCGGCGCCAGCTGGATCACACCGCGAGCGCTTCTTCGGTCGGGAGATTTTGACTCGATCTGGGCCCTGGCGGCGCAGGCCGCGAGCACACTCGGATCCGGCTCAAGGTCATAGTGCCGCCCGCTGAATCCCCGCGCGTGGTAACACTGGGCGAAACGATGGGACTGCTCTACTCCGACATCCCGGGATCCCTCGCGCAGCTTCCCACGATGCGGCTGAGTATCGGTGGTGCGGAATCGAACGTTGCAATAGCGCTCTCACGGCTCGGGACACCCGCGGCGTGGATCGGACGCACGGGCGACGACAGCTTGGGGGAACGCGTGCGACGCGAGCTGAGGGCGGAAGGGGTCGACGTCCACTCGGTAGTCGACTCGACCGCGCCAACAGGCCTCATGCTCAAGGAACGACGCACAAACGATTCCCTTAGCGTGTACTACTACCGCGCCGAAAGCGCCGGGAGCCGGCTGACCGCAGGCGATATCCCGGTGGGCCTGATCGAGCGGGCGGCCGTGCTTCATGTGACGGGAATCACCGCGGCACTGTCCGACTCGGCGCGCGAAACGATCTTTGTCGCAATCGCAAGCGCGCGAGCGGCCGGTGTTCCTGTTGCCTTTGATGTCAACCATCGCGCACGGCTCTGGCGCGGAAGAGACCCAGAGGAGACATATCGCCGCATGGCCGGCGGCGCCGACCTGGTATTCGCGGGCGAGGATGAGGCCGCCATTCTGGTGCCGGGCGTCAGGAACCTGCGCGATCTACTTCTGGGCATAGCGGCGCTTGGGCCGACCACCGTCGTCATCAAGCTCGGGGCGGCGGGGTGCATCGCTCTCATCGATGGCGCGGAGTACCGACAAGACGCGGTACGAATTTCACCCCTCGACACGGTCGGCGCCGGAGACGCGTTCGTCGCCGGATATCTGGCCGAGTACGTTGCCCGGGCAAGTGCGGAAGACCGACTGCGACTCGCCGTCGAGGCGGGCGCCTTCGCGTGCCTCTCGACCGGCGACTGGGAGGGGCTCCCTCGCCGCGACGAGCTAAAACTGCTCCGCGCAACCGAACCCGTCACGCGCTGAGACTGTTCTTCGCGATCTGCGTCACCTCACGAGATCGGAGTGGGGTATCGGCATCCACCGGGTGGTGGATGCGGGTGTCGGTGAGACGGAGGCTGGCGCGAGGCTCCGCCCGCACCCACGATGTACGTATGACAGATTCTGATGCGGTCGTCTCCGTACGAGACCTGCGCAAGACCTACGGGTCGTTCGCGGCCCTCGACGGCGTGAGCTTCGACATCCGGCGGGGCGAGACCTTCGCACTGCTCGGGCCAAACGGCGCAGGCAAGAGCACGACGATCGAGATCCTCGAGGGTTACCGCGACCGCACAAGCGGCGAGGCGAGTGTGCTCGGCGTCGACCCGCAGCGCGGCGGTGTCGCCTGGAAGGCGCGCCTCGGCATCGTCCTGCAGGACACCGGCGAGCAGGGCAACATGACCGTCCGCGAGCAGCTCAGCGAGTTCGCCCGCTACTACCCGAACCCGCGCAGCGTCGACGAGGTGATCGCTGCCGTCGGACTCGAGGAGAAGGACCGCACGCTTATCCGCAAACTGTCCGGCGGGCAGCGCCGCCGCGTGGATGTCGCCCTCGGCATCATCGGACGCCCCGAGCTCCTCTTCCTCGACGAGCCGACGACGGGCTTCGACCCGGAGGCGCGACGCAGCTTCTGGGACCTGGTTCGCAAGCTGAAGTCGGAGGGCACCACCATCCTGCTCACCACCCACTACCTGGACGAGGCCGCCCAACTGAGCGACCGCGCCGGCATCATCGCCGGTGGCACGCTCATCGAGATCGGCAAGATCGACGAGATCGGCGGGGCGGATGCTCGCACTCCTATCGTGCGCTGGACGGATGCCACCGGCAGCCAGGAGCGTCGCACCGACGAACCCGGCCGGGTCGTGGCCGAGCTGATGAAGTCGGGCGAACCGAAGAACCTCGAGATCGTTCGACCGAGTCTCGAGGATGTGTACCTGAAGTTGGTCGAAGCGTACGAGGTCTCGACAAGCTCGACCCGAGAGACAAGCTCGACCCGAGAGACAAGCTCAACCCAAGCGCAAAACAAGGAGCCAGTCCGATGACCGCAACCATGACCACACCGGCGCTGCCGGCCGGTCGCACCATCCGTCTCGGTCTCGGCCGAATTCGCTACGAGGTCAAGGGCTACTTCCGACAGGGCGACACCCTCTTCTTCACCTTCCTGTTCCCGCTCGTGTTCCTGACCATCTTCTCGGTCGCGTTCAGCAAGGTGAACTTCGGTAAGGATGCGAGCGGTCACGCGATGACGGCGGCCGAGTACTACCTGCCCGCCATGCTCGCGGCCGGCCTGCTGCTCAGCGGCCTGCAAAACCTTGCCATCGATATTGCCGGGGAGAAGAGCGACGGCACACTCAAACGACTCGGTGGTTCGCCGCTGCCCGTCTTCAGCTACTTCATCGGCAAGATCGGGCGGGTACTCGTCACCGGTCTCGCGCAGGCCGCCCTACTCATCGCGGTTGCCGCGGTCGCGTTCGGCGTGAAACTCCCGACCGACCCGGCGAGGTGGCTGACGTTCGCGTGGGTGTTCCTGCTCGGCGTCTCAACCTGCGCCATCCTGGGCATCGCCCTGAGTGCGCTGCCGCGATCGGGCAAGAGTGCGACCGCGGTCATTATTCCTGTCACGCTCATCCTTCAGTTCATCTCGGGCGTCTACCTCCAGTTCTCCCTGCTGCCGGTGTGGCTGCAGAACTTCGCCGGCCTCTTCCCGCTCAAGTGGCTTGCGCAGGGGATGCGTTCGGTGTTCCTGCCGGACTCGTTCAAGGTGCTCGAGCAGGGCCACGAGTGGAACCTCACAGGGGTGCTGATTGCCACGGCGATCTGGCTCGTCGTCGGCCTCATCCTGTGTCGCGTGACATTCCGGTGGATTCGCAAGGACAGTTGAGCTGCTGGGATGATTTGGGCATGAGGAACCTGCGCTGGTGGCACGTCGCCGTCGTCGGGACGGTGGTCGTGCTTATCGCCCTCATGCTCATTGAGCGGGCGCCGCTGCACAGTTTCATCGGCGCCGTCGCATCGATGGCGTTCCTCGTGGCCGGCTGGTTCGCGCTGAGCCGTTTCGCGGAGGCGGATCGCCGAGCCGCGATCGGCCTGGTCGCGGTCATGATCCTCGCCTGCGCGGTGGGAGTGGCGTTCTTCCCGGCGCTCGCAATCCTTCAGACGATCGCCTTCCCGGTCCTCTGGTTCTTCGGGGGTGGGACGCGAACGGCACTCGTCGCCAACGTCCTGCTGGTCGCGGCGGTCTCGATCGGATTCCTGTTTTACGGCGGATTCGGCGTGGACAACATCGAGCAGACCGCCATCACCGAATCCATCTCGCTCGGTTTCGCGCTCGCGCTCGGGCTCTGGTTCAGCCGGGTCTACGACGGAATCAAGGAGCGCCAGGCCCTCATCGATCAGCTTGAGGCCGCCCAGGAGCAGCTGACCGCCCTGAGCCGGGATGCCGGCGCCGCGAGCGAACGCGAACGCCTGGCTCGCGAGATTCACGACACCATCGCCCAGGACCTCACCGGGCTGGTCCTGACCGCCCAGCGCGGGCTTCGCGAACTGAAGGCCGGTAAGACTGCCGCGGCCGAGAAGCAGCTCGAGCTGCTCGAGGAGAACGCTCGCAACGCCCTCACCGAGACCCGTGCGCTGGTCGCGTCCGGGGCTGCGGTTGGGGTGGATGGCGGCGGCCTCGGGTTCGCGCTCCGCCGGCTGGCCGAACGGTTCCAGCGCGAGACAGGCATCCTCGTCACTGTTGAAGCGGATGACGCGGCCGCACTGGATCGGGACGGCGAGGTCGTGCTTCTTCGGTGCGCGCAGGAGGCGTTGGCGAACGTCCGCAAGCATTCGACCGCCCACGCCGCGGCCCTGACACTCGCGGCGAGGGACGGCCAGGTCGACCTCAGCATCACCGACGACGGAAGCGGTTTCGACCCGTCGGCTCCCTCGACCGGCTTCGGGCTTTCGGGCCTGCGCGAGCGACTCGCCCTGGTTCGCGGCACGCTCGCGATCACGGCCTCCCCCGGGGGCGGCACCACCCTGGTCGCGACGCTCCCGCGCGGAACTGAAGCGACCGCGTGATCCGGGTTCTCGTCGCCGACGACCATCCGGTCGTACGCAGCGGCATCGTTGCGCTGCTGCACACTGCCCCGGATGTCGAGGTCGTAGGCGAGGCCTCGACCGGCCTCGAGGCGGTCGATCTCGCACTCGCGCTCACGCCCGACGTCGTGCTCATGGACCTCAGGATGCCCGGCCTCGACGGGGACGAGGCGACCGCGCGCATCCTCGCCGCGGAGCCCGAGGTGCGAGTCCTGATTCTGACGACTTATGAGACGGATGACAGCATCCTCACCGCGATCGAGGCGGGCGCGAGCGGCTACCTGCTGAAGGCGGCGCCGCAGGAGGAGATCATCGCCGGAGTTCGCGCCGTCGCGCGCGGCGAGGTCGCCCTCGCCCCCCGCATCGCCGCTCTGCTCGTTCAGCGGGTGAAGACGCCGGCCCCGGCACTCAGCCCGCGCGAGACCCAGGTGCTGCGGCTCGTCGCGGCGGGCAAGAGCAACCCGACGATCGCGGCCGAACTGTTCGTGGGCGAGGCGACGGTCAAGACGCACCTGCTCCACGTCTTCGAGAAGCTTGACGTAAGCGATCGAACCCGCGCGGTCACCCGGGCTATGGAGCTGGGATTGCTCTAACGGGCTAGCGCCTACAGGGACAGGCCGATGAGTATCGGCTCGGGCTGAAGCCGTACCCCGAACTCGGCGAACACGCGCGTCTGCACGAAGCGGGCGAGCTGCACGACCTCGTCCGCTGTCGCTCCCCCCGTATTGACCAGGGCGAGGGTGTGGCGCGAGGAGACCGCTGCGCGCGATCCCGGCAGGGCGAAACCGCGAGAGATCCCGGCCCTCTCGATGAGCCACGCCGCACTGAGCTTGACGTGGTACTCGCCTGACGTCGTCGGTGCCGCCGCGGTCTCCCCCAGCGGCACGGCTACGTCGCGCTCCTCGGGCGAGGTCGGCCAGCGTGGCGCTGCCGCAGGAAGGCGTCGTGCGAAGTTCTCGCTCACGATCGGGTTCGTAAAGAAGGAGCCCGCGCTGTACGAGTCACGATCGTTCGGATCGAGCAGCATCCCCTTTGAGGCCCGCAGCGCGAGCACGGTCGAGCGCAGCTCATCGAGCGGTACCCGATCCCCGATGCGCACGCCGAGCGTCGTTGCCAACTGCTCGTAGGCGATCGGCGCACTGAGTGCCGGACCGCCCTCACCACCGGCCAACAGCTCGAGTTCGATCGAGACGACGAGACCCTGGCGTCCCTGTTTGAGAAGTGAGGTGCGGTAGCCGAGCCCGAGCTCGGGTGCGGGGATGCGAAGGAGCTCGCCCGACAGGTAGTCAAGGAATTCGATCGCGACCAGACTCGACCCGAGCTCCTGTCCGTATGCCCCGATGTTCTGGATCGGTGCGGCCCCGCTGGAACCCGGGATGCCCGACAGCGCCTCGATGCCGGCCCAGCCGTTTTCGACCGCATGCTGGACGACGGCATCCCACGGTTCCCCGGCCTGCACCCGCAACCGCACCGTGCGATCGCCGAGATAGGCGGACGGCCGCACGGCCGCGGTGTCGTGGCTCAGACTCTCGATGCCGCGGGTGAGGACGCGCAGCACGGTGCCGTCGAATCCGTCGTCCGAGATGACGACGTTCGATCCTCCGCCGAGCACGAGCCAGTCGTCGCCTGTCGCCCAGGTGTGCCGCACCGCGATGAGCAGCTCGTCGGGCGTCCTCGGCTCGAGCACGTCGGCGGCGTCGCCGCCCACGTGCAGCGTGGTCAGGTCGGCAAGTTTCATGCGGTGGCCAGGACCACCCGCACCTGCGCCTTGCCGAGCACGGTGGCGCCGTCGAAGGTCACGGTCAGGTCGATTCTGGCGCCGTCATCGTCGACGAGGCCGACTTTCGCGGTCACCGTGATGGTCGCGCCATGGTCGGCATCCACGAGGATCGGTCGAGTGAATTTGGACTGGTAGTCGACGACGACACCGCGCGGTCCGAGCCATTCGACCACCGGCTGGACGGCGACGCCCATCGTGAGCATTCCGTGCGCGATGACCCCGTCGAGCCCGACGCCGAGCGCGAAGGCATCGCGGTAGTGGATCGGGTTGAAGTCGCCGGATGCCCCCGCATACCGCACCAGCGAGTCGCGGGTCAGGTGGTAGGTCGCCTCGGCGACGACGTCGCCCACCGTCAGGGTCGCCAGCTCGGTCACTCGTCGCCCCTGACAACGAGAGTCGAGATTGCGGTCACGACGTGCTGCCCACTCGCATCCGTGATCGCCGACTCCGCGGTGACCATGCTGTGGGGACCGAGCGTCTTGACGCTCGAGACCGTGAGGCGCGCCGTGAGCTCATCACCGGCGACGATCGGGCGCGTGTAGGTGAAGCGCTGGTCGCCGTGGACGACTCGGGAGAAGTCGATGCCCGCATCCGGCGCCGCCAGCAACTGGGCGAGCGTGCGCTCCTGTACCACGACCGCAAACGTGGGCGGTGCGACGACATCCGGGTAGCCGGCCTCCGCGGCTGCGGCAGGATCGAAGTTGAGTGGGCTCGTGGAAAATACCGCGGATGCGAACTCGCGCACCTTCTCCCTGCCGACGAGGTAGGGCTCTGTTGGCGGGAATTCTCGTCCCTGGAGCTCGGGGTTCACTGGCACCCCGCCAGCTTAGTTCCGGGAGGTGCGGTCGCCACGGCTCCCCCCGAACGCAAAGCAAAACCCCCGGCTGGCCGTCGTCGGCCTGCCGGGGGTTTCGTGTGTTCTGGTGGGACCTTACTGGCAGCTATCGCACTGCAGCATGTCCATCGGGTCGACGGGTACTGCGTAGCCGCCTACCGTTTCGCTGTCGTTTTCCATGAGTACTTCCAATCCGTACAAAATTTGATGGCATCGCCCGGGATGAGCCCCGTTCGATGCGGCCCCGCCCTGCCTGTCCAAGAAACACAGTGTCCAAGAAACACAGTGCGTCCAAGAAACAGAGTATGCAGTGCGAAGTGAGTTCCCACTATATAACCGGAATGACACGTTTGTCATTCCACTACATCTAGTGTTTTCGGCGTGTCGCGCCCAATTGCAGAATAGGCGGCGCCACCGACATTTCGCGGGGGGAAAAGACCTACAGCGCGGCGGACTGGATGGGAACTTCGGAGGTCAGCGAGCGCGCAATGGCGTCACGTTCCGCCGACAGTGATTCGAGCGTTTCGTCGTCCAGGGCGGGGTCGATGACCTCGTCGAACGGGTTGCCCAGGCCACTCTTCGCGTGGACGGCGGCGGCGTACGCGGTGGCTGCTACACGCACTTTCGCGGTCGCGCGCTGCGACCGCTTCAGGGAGATGTGTCGCTCGCTGGCGACATCCGCGTGCTTCTTGAGCGCCTTGATCAGGTCCTTCAGCGCGGAATCGATCTTCTTGGACATGGTCTCATTGTGTCGTATCAAGATGAACGCGCAACCGGAAGCCCTCGGCGCGAATCGTCGGTCAGAGTCGCTGGTACATGATGTGCAATCCGACCCTGCCGAGGGTCGGATGTTCGAATGCCTCCGGCACCGTTCCGATGATGTCGAAACCGAGCTCCTGCCACAGTCGAACCGCCCGGGTATTCGATTCGACTACCGCATTGAACTGCATCGAGTGGTAGCCGTCCGCCCGGGCGACATCGAGAATGTGGGTCCCCATGGTGCGGCCCACCCCGAGACCCCGCGCCTCTGGGTCCACCATGAAACTCGCCGTGGCGACGTGCGATCCGCGCCCCGGTTTGTTGGGCCCGACGTGCGCCGTTCCGACGACACGCCCCGACTCGATGGCCACGAAGGTGCGCCCCGGTGTCGGCTCGACCCAAACCTCCCTCGCGTGATCCTCGGTCCACGCCGGGTCGTAGGTGTACGTCTCGCCCGCGTTCACGACGGCCTGGTAGATCGCCCAGACCGCGGGCCAGTCGCTATCGGTGAATTCTCGAATCTCCATCGCCATCCCCCCATTCAGGTTGCCTGCGCGATCCTGGCCAGCCAGGCCGGGAACGGAGAGGTCAGGATGACGAACGCCAGGATGTTGACCACGACACTTCCGGCAAACGCGGCCTGGAAACTGCGCTTCTTGGTCTTGTGGTGGAGCAGGCGTTGGGCGATGATCGCGCCCGGCCAGCCTCCCGCGAGGCCGAGCAGGAGCAGCGCGCTCTCACTCACCCGCCATCGCCCCTCCGCGGCCGCGGACTTGTCCGCCGAGTAAATGAGGATGCACAGGAGGCTAGTCCCCAGATACACGATCAGGACCCAGTAGGGCGGGTGCCAGATGAACTCGACGACGACGTACAGCACCGCGAACAGCGCGATCGGAAGATAGCTCAGGATGTTACGCCGCACGCGGCCATAGGTCTGGATTGCCGGACTGCCGGCGACGCGAACGTATCGTGCCCGCGTCTTGCCGTCCGCCGTCACTTCGACCTCGTAGCCGAGCTTCGCGCCGACCGTCGGCGTCACCGATCCCTGCGGGAAGGCCCGAACGTGAACGAACACCTGCGGGCCACCGCTGTCCGGCGTTATGAACCCAAAGCCCCGATCGGGGTTCCACGACGCGAGGGTGCCCTCGAGTCGATTGGTGCGGTCCGCCATTTAGCGATGGTATCTCGGTCACTGGCATGCGAGAGGATGATCACGTGACTCGCCGCGGCCTAATCCTGTTCCTTGTTCTCGGAGTCGCCTGGGGCATCCCGTACGCCCTCATCAAGATCGCGGTTGCTGAGCTCTCGCCGGAGATGATCGTGCTCTCCAGGGCGGCGATCGGTGCCGTCATCCTGATCCCGCTGGCGGCCGGACGAGGCGAGCTGCGTGCCGTGCTCGTTCACTGGAGACCCCTGCTCGCGTACACGGCGATCGAAATCATCCTGCCGTGGTTCTTCCTGACCACGGCCGAGCAGCGCCTGCCCAGCTCGACCGCGGGCCTGCTTCTTGCCGCGGTTCCCCTGGTCAGCGTCGGAGCGGCCTTCGTGCTGCGCCGCTCCGAGCGGTTCACCCTGATCAACTGGATTGGCATCCTGGTCGGCATGCTGGGTGTCGCGGCACTGGTCGGTTTCGATGTCGCCGGCTCCGACCTCATCGCCGTCGCCCAGATCGCGGTCACGGTCGTCGGCTACGCGACCGCCCCCATCATCGTGGCCAAGTGGCTGGGGGGAGTTCCCGGAATCGGACTCGCCGGCCTGTCTCTCGGGATCACGGCCGTCGTCTACGCGCCGGCCGTCTTCCTGACCCACAGCTGGCCGACGAAGGTCCCGTCGGTCCCCGTTATTGCCTCGGTGCTCATCCTCGCGGTCGTGTGCAGCGCGGTCGCCTTCGTCATCCTCTTCGCGCTGATCGCCGAGGTTGGTCCCGTACGAGCCACAGCGATCACCTATCTGAACCCGGCCGTGGCCATCATCGTGGGCGCCGCCCTGCTCAGCGAACAGGTGACGGTCTGGACGATAGTGGGCTTCGTCCTGGTAATTGCGGGCTCGTGGCTGGTCACGAGGCGCGGCTCCGGCACCTCGGGCACGCGAATCGCACCCGTGATCCTTCCCGAACCGATCGGGAGCCTTAGCGACTAGCTCGCCGCGGAAGCTGGGCCGTTCGCGTTGCGGGGGAGGCTGTGATCCAGTACCACGAGAAGCACGAGGACGACACCGATTCCCACCAGCACCCACGCGAGGGTGTGGAGTCCGGCATCCGTTGCCGCCTTGCCGAACGTGATGCCGATCAGGCTCGATGAGAAGATCGCGCCAACATAGTTCGACGTTCGATAGAGGCCGGATGCGACCGCGATCTCTGGGGCCGGCGCCTGCAGATACAGGGTGGCCTGGTTCGCGAAGCTGGCGAGCCCATTGGTAATTCCGAATAGCAGAGTCATCACGACCAACAGCCAGATCGGCGACTGGTGGGTCAGGATCAGGGCGATCCCGGCCGTGGCGACGAGAGAAATACCCGTGATCGTCAGGGGGCCGCGGATCCAGCCGCGACCCGACACGACCCTCGCGAGAATGATGCCGACCGCCGAAAACGGAATCAGGATGAGTCCGACCTGGAGCGCGCTCAGTTTCGCGCTCTGCTCCATCCACTGGCTCGTCCCGTAGAGGGCCGAGTAGCTGCCAAGGCCGACGAGCACCTGCCGCAGGTACGTGCGCTGGAGGGGGCGGTTGCGTGCGAGCATCCGCACGTCGAGGAGGGGGCTTGAGACTCGCCGCTCCCAGAGCAGCAGGGCCGCGAGCAACACAACGAAGACGGGCACCAGCCACCAGATCGGCGACGTCAGGTCAGCGAGGAATACCAGCAGGCTCGTCACCGTCCCGGCGAACAGCAGGATGCCGGGGACATCCACGGCCCTGAGCACGTTTCGCCGTACCTCCGCCGCGATGGGTTCGTCCCTGGCGACTCCGAGGCTGGTGAGGACGAAGACGATGATCGCGAGAGGCACGTTGATGAAGAACAGCGCCCGCCAGCCCCACACGCCGACCAGAATTCCGCCGAGCGGGAGCCCGATGACCACGGTGACCTGCGCCGCGATGGAGAAGTTGCCGAGTACCCGGCTCGGGACCCCGATCCCGACGCTGTCCGCCCGCTTTCGCACCAGCGCCATCGCCGTGGGGTAGGCCGCCGACGACCCGATCCCAATGAGGGCGCGCGAGACCAGGAGAAATCCGAACGCGGGCGCGAGGGTGCCGACAACGCCGGCGAGCAGCAGAATCAGGATGCCGGCCTGGAACACGCGCCTCGGTCCGAACAGGGTGGAGAGCTTTCCCATCGTCGGTTGGGCGATCGCGCTGCAGAGGTACAGCACCGAGATGAGGCTGGCCGTCTTGCCGGGGCCGAGGTGAAAGTCGATGCCGATGCCGACAAGGCCGGTCGCCAGCATCGAGCTGTTGATCGGGTTGAGCGTCGATCCGAGGAGCAGTGGGCTGGTGAATCGCCAGCCGAACGGTTTGGGGGCGGGGGACGGAACCTCTGCGGCTACTTCCCCGGTCACGCGCGAGTGGAGGCGAGCAGGTCCAGGATCTCGCCGGTGGTCCCGGTCTCGCCAATCCCGGGGAAGATGCGGAGCACGCTATTCTCGTGCACCTCCGCGCTCATGTCGGTCATAGCGTCGGTCGCGAGCGTGACGTTGAAGCCGAGTTCGTGGGCGTGACGGGCCGTGGACTCGACGCCCGATCCGGTCGCGATGCCGGCCACGACGATCTGGGTCACGCCATTGTCCCTGAGGTACTGCTCGAGGTCGGTGCCCGTGAATGCGCCTCGCGTTCGCTTCGTCACCAGGTGATCGCCCGGCTGCTGGTTCAATTCGGGGACGAGAATCTCCCACCCCTCCGGTCGTGCCGCACCGGCGGCCGCCGATCGCTCGGTACGGCCAGCGGGCGCACCGGTCACGTTAACCAGGACGACCGGCAGACCGTAGCCGCGGAACGCCTCGGCGAGCGCACCGGAATTCGTCACCACCGTTTCTGTCGGGTGGGCGGTCGGCAGCCCGACGACTCCCTGCTGCAGGTCGATGACGACGAGCGCGGTCTGCGGGTCGAGGGTGGTAAGGGTCACGAAAGTTCCTTCTGGATTGGTTGGACGAAATCTATGGCTCGAGCAGTCGTTGGAGGAGCTCGACGCTTCTGGTCAGCTCCGCCTGCTCGGCCGGCGTGTACTTGGCTCGAATGCTGTGAAACAACCAGTCGTTCTTGATCACGCGCGCTCGTTCGACGCGCTCGCGAGCCGCATCGGTGAGAGCGAGGATGGTCTGACGGCCGTCCGCGGGGTCCGGCCTGCCCTCGACCACGCCGCCGGCCTGGAGCGCGGAGATGATTGCGCTCATGGACTGCGGGCGCATCGCCTCCGCTTTCGCCAACGTGGTCAGGGTCGCGGGGCCCTCCGACAGTAACCGGGTCAGGACGGCGGCCTGGGACGGCGTGAAGTCGCCCGGACTGGCCTGGTCCGCAAGGCGGCGACGGAGCTTCGCGACGAGCACGCGCAGCTCGGATGCCGTCGCCAGCAACCGGGCGTCATCCAACTCGGCGGCGGTCGCGTTCATCCTTCGACCCTAGCAGATGCTCAGGCAAACTGTGTAGTTTGCCTGCCTAGTTATTCCCGGCGTGCGTGGCCCGACTAGTGGATGACCGGCGTCGGAGCGCTCGCCACCGTCGCCGTCGTGAAGCCCGTTTCGGCGCCCGTGACCTTGACCGTGATGGTCTTCCCGATGTCCGCGGTGACCAAAGTGTAGGTCGAGGCGGTCGCGCCCACGATCCGGTTCGAACCGCGGAACCACTTATAGGTCAGGGCAACCGTCCCCGGCCCCCACGTGCCGGCGGCGACGGTCAGGATCGAGCCGTGCGTGGTGGTTCCGGTGAGCGTCGGCACCGCCGAAGTGACTGTTCCGCCCGTGACGGCGGTGGTGCTCGCGCTGCTCAGCGACTGCGTCGTGTACCCAGACTCCGACCCGGTCACCGTGACCCCAAGCGTGGATGCCGCATCAGCGTTGGTCGGCACATAAGTCGACCCCGTCGCACCGGCGATCGCCGTCCCGCTGCGCGACCACTGGTAGGTGAAGGTCACCGTTCCCGGTCCCCACTTACCCGGTTTGGCGGTCAGGGTGTGGCCGACCTTTGCCGCACCCGAGATCCTCGGCGTCGTCGCCTTCAGCGTCGAGTTGGCAAGGACGACGTTGATGTTGGCCTTCGTCTGCCCGGCGTGGATGGTGATCGGAGTCGCCGTTGCTTCGGTCGCCTTGTTCTTCCACCACTGCGGGATGAAGTCGGTCGTGTCCCCCTGCGGCTCGAAGTAAAGCAGGTAGGAGCCGGCTGGAAGATTGGAGATCGTGAATGCTCCTGAGTCGTCGGCGTAGGCGAAGGCGGAATCCAACACTCCATCGGTTGTGTAGACCGAGACGTTGGCATTCTGGGCGGGGAACAGCGAACCATTGGCGGACTTGCCCTGCACCGTTCCCGAGATCGTTCCGCCGGCGCCCAGCACGGCGTCGATGCCGGTCAGCGCCTCGCCGGTCGTGAGGGTGATCGGAGTCGATGCGCCGGGCGACGATGCGTTGTGCCACCACTGCTCTGCATGCAAATCGCCGAATGGCGCCTGGAAGTCGACAGTGTAGCTTCCCGGCGCGAGCCCCGGAATCGTGTAAGTCCCGTCGGCGGCCACGAATCCGGTGTTCCCGGAACCGTCACCCGTCGTGCTGAACGCGTAGACGCTTCCACCCTCGAGCGATCCCGCCGGGGATCCTGCCGCCGTCAGAGTGCCGCTGATGCTTGCAGCCTGCGTCAGATCGGCGTTGTAACCGGTCAGTGCGGAGCCGGCGTCCATCGAGAAGAAGTCGGCGGAGGCGAGGCTCGACTCACCCTGCCACCACTGGGGCGCGTAGTTCGACTCGAAGGGCGGCTGAAACTCGAGCGTGTAGGTTCCGGTCGGGATACCAGGCACCGTGTACGTCCCGTCGAAGCCGACGAAACCGTAGGCAATCGTGGTGCCGGCCGCGTTCTGCGCATATACCTGCCCGCCGCCGAGTCCCACGCCCGGATTGCTGGCCGCGTCGACGAACCCGCTGATCGTTGCGCCTGTGCCGAGGATGCCGTCAATGCCCGACACGTTTTGGCCGTCCGGCACGACGAGTTGGGTTGCCAGCGTCGCGTCCGTTTGGCCGTTCCAGAAACTGGTCACATAGTTCGAGTTGAACGGGGGAAGGAACTGAACCGTGTAGGTATCCGCCTGCAGGGCGCTGACCGTGTAGTTGCCGCCGGCATCCGTCTGTGCGCTACCCGCCGTCTGGCCGTAGCCGAGCTGGTTCTGGTTCACGGGGGAGACGCTGACGTTGGCGAACTCGACCGGGTTGCCCAGGGAGTTCGTGACCCGTCCGGAGATGGTCGCGTCGGCCTCGATGCTCACCAGAGACGCATCCGCGACCGCCGTCGCGCCCGCCGCGAGGGTGATCACGTTGGCTGTAGCGGCTGTCGGCTGGTTGTTCCACCACTGCTGCGCGTAGGGCGCACCTAGATCGGGAGTGAACTCTGCAAGATACCCGGCAGCGGGGAGACCCGAAAATGTGTACGTCCCGTCGTCTGCAGTGGAGGCGAACTGCACGTAGCTACCACCCGGCAGAGTCAGCATCACCTGAATTCCCGACAGCGGAGTGCCGCCCGAGGTCACCGTGCCGGTAATCGTCCCCGTGCCGTCTGCCCAGGCGGACGCGGCACTGCCACTGACGAAACCGAACGCGGCGAGGAGCGCGATGACAATCGTAATGACAAGGGATCTGCCGCGAAGGGATGAGGACGCAGTTGTGGTCATGAGCTGGCTCGGCTTTCGCTGGGAACTGGAGGATGAACTTCAGCCCAGCATTACGCTCCGGGCAGGGCGATCATATGGGCCCGCTGCCACGGTAGACAAGTACTTCTGGTGCCCCCGTTTCGAGGCAGTTTTTCAGCTCCCGATCGGCGCCGTCAAAGCGCCGTGACGCTGGCCAGGACGGTGGGCTCGGGATGATCGGTCCAGGTGCCCGTGAGCACGAGCGCCCCCTCGACCGCGGTGCCCGGAACGCGAACGATCTCGACGGTGATGTCGTCCACATCCGGCGCCGCCTCGGTTCCGCTCCCGACCACGCGGGCGGTCGGCTCGCGCAGGGTCATCACGCCGTCGATCTCGATCCAGAGCTCGACCTGCGAGTCGCCGGTGAGGATGACCCGCGCCAGCTCGCCGAGATAGACGGGGTCCCCAATCGCGTCGTAGGTCCAACGCGTACCAAGAACGGAGTGTTCCATCGTGCCGAGGAACCACTCCTCCGCGCCAGGAACCTCCTCGTTGCGATAGGTGAGCGGCACCTGCATCACGGGACCATCGCCCGCGCGAACGAGCAACGTCTCGACGCCCACCTCGCCGTCCGGGTCGTCGAAACGAAACGAAGCCACGTTCGTGAGCGGCGCATCCGGCTCTCCCACAAACCAGGCTTGTCGCGGCAACCAGCCGGCGAGCAGCTCGAGTTTGCTGGGGACGAGATCCGCGCGATGAAGGAGTGCCATGGTCACGATCCTAGGTCGATTCAGGGCGAGAACCGGGTCACCGCGTATCCGGCCTCGGCGGGGATCACAATCGACCTCGACCCGTCCTCGGCCGTCTCGATGACGGGCAGGACCGTGAACTCCGGTCGCACCTCGGCGGCCGAAATGGTGGCATTAACGGAGCCTGATTCGACCAGCCGATCCAGGTTCATCAGGGTTGGGAAGATGATGGGAGACTCGCCGCGGCGCGCGGATCGTGCAGCCTCGTCCGGGCTCACCCATTCGACGCCGACAATCTCGCTCCCGTCCGCGACCGCAACCTGGCCGTATGGCGCGCGGGCGACGTAGAAGCGGGTGTCGAATCGCCGAGGCTCGGTGACCGGCGTGATCCAGTGCGCGAGAGTCGTCAGTGCATCGAGACGAAGGCGGACCCCACTGCGTCCGACAAAATCCCGCAGTCCCGCTCCCGCGAGGATGCCCGCCGGTTCGGCATATCCGGATGCGCCGACCAGGATCGAGGTCTCCTCCCAGGTCTCCCGGATCGCACCAATCCGACGAGCGCGCTCCTCCGGGACGAAGTCGGCGAAGTCCTCGACCAGCGGCTCCCATTCGTCGCTCGCGTCATCGGGGTCGATTGCTCCGCCCGGAAAGACGAGCGCGGATGCGAAGGTACCGCGGGAGCTCCGACGCACCATGAGCACCTCGAACGGGTCATCGCGCACGAGCAGCAGCGTCGCCGATGCGGGCGGGTTCTCGTCCGTGGTCTGCCTCCTTGCTCCCCACACTATTATTGGACCGATACCGAGAGGCCCATGGATGAGCACCCCGACAACCACAAAGAGCAACCGAAGCCCCTGGTTTAAGCTCACCTGGATTGTCCCGATTGTCGTCGTCGCCGGCATCGCAGTCGTGCTCGTGGCCCAGGCGTTCCGCGCGAGCGACGTCGGGCGGAGCTTCCTCACTACCTACCCCGGCCACTCGGAGTTGCCCTCCTCTGCGCCCGTCGGCTTCCCGGCCTGGCTGGAGTGGCAGCACTTCCTCAGCGCATTCTTCATCCTGCTGATCGTCCGAACCGGCCTTCAGATCCGCACCATCCGTCGACCACCCGCCTACTGGACGCGCAAAAACCAGGGGCTCATCACAACCAAGAACCCGCCGATTCGCATCAGCCTGAGCGTCTGGTTCCACCTGACCGTCGACATCCTGTGGATCCTGAACGGTGCACTGTTCTACGTGCTGCTGTTCGTGACCGGACAGTGGATTCGAGTCATTCCGGTGCACTGGGATGTCTTCCCGAACGCGATCTCGGCGGGCATCCAGTACGCGTCACTCAACTGGCCGACCGAGGACGGCTGGTCCAACTACAACGCACTCCAGCTGATCACCTACTTCATCACTGTGTTCATCGCGGCGCCGCTCGCGATCCTCACCGGCGTGCGGATGGTGCCGGGCCTCGCGCTGCGCTTCCAGAAGATCGACAGAATCTACCCGGTCGCGGTCGCTCGCCGGATTCACTTTCCGGTGATGATCTACTTCGTCGCGTTCACCGTCGTGCACGTCACCCTCGTGCTGGCGACCGGTGCCCTGCGCAACCTCAACCACATGTACGCCGGGCGAGACGACGAGAACTGGATTGGATTTGGCATCTTCGCCGGATCCGTCGTTCTGATGGTCGCGGCGTGGATAGCGATTCGGCCGACGATCCTGGCCTCGATGGCATCGCTGACGGGCAACGTTCGCCGCTAGACGACCACCCATGCCGCAGTTTGTTGACCGCGCGCCAGTTGCAGGGGGCGCGTAGTCAACAAAGTGCGGCGGGTCAGGCCCGCTTTGCCTTCACGGCCTCGATCAACTGGGGCACCACGGTAAAGACGTCCCCGATGACTCCGAAGTCGGCGATGTCGAAGATCGGGGCGCTGCCGTCCTTGTTGATCGCGATGATCGTCTTCGCGCTCTGCATGCCCGCACGGTGCTGGATGGCGCCGGAAATGCCGAGTGCAATATAGAGGTTCGGCGAGACGGTAACGCCGGTCTGCCCCACCTGCGTGTTGTGCTCGGTGTAGCCGGCGTCGACGGCGGCCCGACTCGCGCCGACGGCGGCGCCGAACACGTCGGCGAGCTGCTCGACCAGCACGAAGTTCTCCTTGGAGCCAAGCCCTCGTCCGCCCGACACCACCACATCCGCGGCCTGCAGATCGGGACGCTCAGAGGCCTGGACCTGCTCGTGTCGCGCGACGATTCTCGTGGTCGGCGCGGTGTCGCTCGACACATCCAACTCGACCACGGTGCCGGCAGCGGCCGTCGCGGCGCCTTCGATCGAGTGCGGGCGCAGGGAGATCACCGGGATGCCTCGCCTCGCGATGCTGGTGACGGTGAACGAGCCGCCGAACGCCTGCTGGGTGACGACGATCCCGGATGCGTCGCCCGAGAGTCCGACAACGTCGCTCTGGTAGGCGGCGTCGATCCGAATCGCGAGTCGCGCTCCCGCCTCGCGTGCCTCCAGCGAGTTGCCCACGATCACCGCAGCGACGTCACCCGCGGCGACGACGGCGGCCTCGAGCGCGGCCACCTGCGGTGTGACCAGAAGGCCATCGGCTCCATCGATGGTCGCGGTGAACACCGTCTGGGCGCCGAGTTTGCCGAGCTCCGCCGCGAAGGCGCTGCCGCCGACAACCACTGCGGCCGGATCGCCCAGCTGCGCCGCTGCGGCGAGCAGTTCCGCGCTCGCGGAGACGGGCTTGCCGTCGACAACATCAATGAGTACGAGTACGTGAGACACGGTGCGGCGCTCCTAAATCAGTTTCGCAGTGGCGAGGTAGTCGGCGATCTGTGTACCAGCGGTGCCGTCATCCGTGATGACGGTCCCGCCTTCGCGCGGCGGACGAGGGGTCACGGTTTCGACGACCGACCAGGAGTTGGCTCCCCCGGCATCCCCCGACGAGATTCCGAGATCGGAGATCGCGAGGGTCTCTACCGGCTTCTTCTTCGCCGCCATGATGCCCTTGAAGTTCGGGTAGCGCGCCTCCGCGATCTGCTCGGTCACGGAAACGAGTGCGGGGAGTCCGGCACTGACCTCAAGGTGGCCGTCTTCCGTCAGCCGGTCGCCGCCGACCTCGGACCCGGTCACGGTGAGCGTACGAAGGAAGGTGAGCTGCGCGACGCCGAGCCGCTCGGCGAGCATCGCCGGAACTGCCGCGGTACGGCCGTCGGTCGACTCGTTGCCGGTGATGACGAGGTCGAAGGCGCGTGGCGCCAGCGCGGCCGCGAGCGCCGCGGAGGTCTGCACGGCGTCGGACCCGGCGAGGCCATCGTCCACGATGTGGATGGCGTCGTCCGCGCCCATCGCAAGACCCTTGCGCAGCGCGTCGAGCGCACTCTTCGGACCCATCGTGACGACCGTCAGGGTGGAGCCGGAGTTTGCCTCCTTGACCAGCAGGGCGGCCTCGACGGCCTTCTCGTTGATCTCATCGATCACCACGTCTTTGCCGCGAACGACCCGCTTGGTGGCGGGGTCGATCCGACGGTCTCCCCACGTGTCCGGAACTTCCTTCACGAGCACCGCGATCTTCATGCGCTTCCTTGCCTCAGGTCTCTCGAATCGAAAGGTTATTGCCTCAGTCTAGAATCTGGCACGACCGCGCTACCGGCGAACGGTGTCACTTTTGCTCCAACGAACAGGACCGAAACGGGTGCTTCGAGTGCAGATTTCAGCAATTCACGAGGATGCCCCGGTGGTGCCCCCGAGCGGCGTGCACCTGCTGCGAGCAAACAACCCCGGGCTGCTGTCGTTGGCCGGCACCAACACCTGGGTGCTCGCGGGGCGAGATGCCAACGCCACGATCGTGATCGACCCGGGTCCGCCGCTGGACGACCACCTCGCCGCCATCCGCGCGATCGGGCGTCCGGCCGCGATCGTACTTACCCACCAGCATCCCGACCACGCCGAGGCCGCACCGGCGCTCGCCGAGGAGTTCGATGCGCCGGTCTATGCGGCGTTGCCGGAGCTGGCGGTAGGCACCAAGCCACTCGCCGACGATGATCACATCGAGGCCGCCGGTTGGCAGCTCGCCGTGCTCGCCACGCCCGGTCACACGATCGACTCGGTCTGCCTTGCCATCGACGGCGCACTGTTCACGGGCGACACCCTCCTCGGCGGTAGCACGACCATCATCGCCCCGCCCAGCGGGTCCCTCGCCGACTACTTCGCGACCATGAAACGACTCGGCGAACTGGTCGACACCCCGGGCTTCCCCGGCCACGGCCCGGCATTCTCGAGCGTCGGCGCCTGGGCGACACACAACGCGGAGTATCGCGAGGAACGCCTTGCCCAGCTCGCGCGCGTGTACCTGCAGCTCGCGACCGAGGTGAACGGCACCCCGTCACTCAGCGGGGTAGCCTCTGCCACCTATTCAGGCAATGGCGAGCCCGTCGCGCCGTACGTCGAAGCCATGACGGAGGCGCAACTGCGCTTCCTTCGGGAGCGTGGCGACCTCTAGTAGATGGTGGGGACGTCGTTGGCCGGACCGCGATCGTGCTCGGGCAGAATGTGCAGCCCGCCACCGCTGTTCGCCGACGCCATCAGTTCGTCGAGCCACACCTTGTTGAGCGAGGCCTCGCGTCCGCCGTCGAACTGAAATTCGAGACCGATGGCGGGGTTCAACCACATGGTGTCCCGGCCGCCGCCGCGAGCCGTGCCGCGCTCCCAGGAGAAGGCGAATCCCTCACCCCGGCGAAGCTTCGTGAGGATGACGACCTTCAGATGCGCCAGCGTGCGATCCTCAATGTCCACCTGGGTACCGGTCGGCCCGTAAATCAGACGACCCATGTACAGCCCTCCTTCGGTCAGTAAATCGTGGGAACTTCATTGTCCTTCGACCGGTCGTGTTCCGGAAGCACGTGGAGACCACCGCTGCTGTTGGCGGACGCCATCAGCTCGTCGAGCCACACCTTGTTGAGCGAGGCCGGTCGGTTCCCGACGAACTGAAATTCGAGACCGATCGACGGGTTCAGCCACATTGTGTCGCGGCCGCTGCCCCGCTCCGTGCCCTTGTCCCAGGAGAACGCGAAGCCCTCGCCGCGGCGAAGCTTGGTCAGGATGACGACCTTGAGGTGAGCAAGCACGCGGTCATCGATCTCGACGCGTGTGCCCGTCGGACCATAGATCAGTGAACCCATACCGCGCCGTCCCTTGCTAAACGCGAAGGTCCGCGCTGCTTGTACGAGCTTACGGCTACTCGCTCGCCGCGAGCTGGCCGCAGGCGCCGTCGATCTCCTTGCCGCGGGTGTCGCGAAGTGTCGCCGGGATGCCGGCCGCCTCGATCCGCGCAACGAACTCGGCCGTGGTGGCCGGGTCGGATGCCGTCCAGATCGACCCGGGGGTCGGGTTGAGGGGGATCGGGTTGACGTGGACCCAGCCGCGACCGCGCGCGTTGAGCTTCTCGGCGAGCAGGTCGGCACGCCAGCCGTGATCGTTCATGTCTTTGATGAGCGCGTACTCGATGGAGACGCGGCGGCCCGTCACCTCGAAGTAGTGGCGCGCGGCATCCAGCGCCTCGTCGACCTTCCACTTGGAGTTGACCGGGATGAGTTCGTCCCGCAGCTCGTCGTCCGGAGCGTGCAGGGAGAGCGCGAACCGCACCGGCAGCTTCTCGTCCGCGAACTTGAGGATGGCCGGCACGAGACCGACGGATGAGACGGTGATCCGCCGCGCGGACATCCCGAGTCCCTCGGGTGCTGGCGCGATCATCCGCTTCACCGCCGTGAGAACGCGAGCGTAGTTGGCGAGGGGCTCGCCCATGCCCATGAAGACGATGTTGGTGACGCGCTCCGAATCGTGACCGCCGTCGCGCCGCAGGCCGCCCAGCTTGCCAGCGGCGATGGCCCGGTTGGCTTGCACGATCTGGTCGAGGATCTCCGCCGACGAGAGGTTGCGCGTCAGCCCCGCCTGGCCGGTCGCGCAGAACGGACAGTTCATCCCGCAGCCCGCCTGCGAGGACACGCACAGGGTGATCCGGCCCGGGTAACGCATGAGGACGGACTCGACGAGTGCGCCGTCGAACAGCTTCCAGAGGAACTTGAGGGTGTCGCCGCCGTCGGTGCCGAGCTGCCGCAGCTCCGTGAGCAGCGGCGGCATCATGGAGCCGACAAGCTGCTCGCGACCCTCCGCTGGCAGGTCGGTCATCTCGGCCGGGTCCGTCGTGTAGTGCGAGAAGTAGTGGGTCGACAACTGGGTGGCACGGAAGGCCGGGACGCCGAGTTCGATCGCCCTGGCCTTACGACCCGCGAGGTCGAGATCGGCAAGATGCTTCTCCGGTTGCTTGCGCCTCGGGGAGGCGAACTGCAGCAACGGTCGCCCGCTTGCATCCAGCTGCTGCGACCATCCCTCGGTCGCCGGCCGCACCTGGGTGGTCGGGGTGTTGTCGCTCATAGTGCTTCATCCTCCCACCCCCGGCCTGCACGCCAGCCCGGCGGGGCAAGCTACATGCCCTTGACCGCCGCCAGAACCTTGCTCAGCGAGTCCTTCGCATCGCCGAACAGCAGCGTCGTCTGGGGCTCGTAGAGCAGCTCGTTCTCGATGCCCGCGAAGCCGGGGCGCATCGACCGCTTCAGGAACACGACCTGCCGCGCATCCTCGACGGCGAGAATGGGCATGCCGTAGATCGGCGAACCGGGACTCGTCTTTGCCGCAGGGTTCACGACGTCGTTCGCACCGACGACGAGAGCGACATCGGCGGATTTGAACTCCGGATTGACCTCGTCCATCTCCTTGAGCTTCTCGTACGGGACGTTGGCCTCGGCGAGGAGCACGTTCATGTGCCCGGGCATCCGGCCCGCGACCGGGTGGATGGCGAACAGGACCTCGATTCCCCTGGCCTCAAGCGTCTCCGCAAGTTCGGCAAGGGTGTGCTGGGCCTGTGCGACCGCGAGGCCGTAGCCCGGGACGATGATGACCTTCTGCGCGTAGTTGAGGAGGATCGCGACATCCTCCGCTGTCCCAGACTTCACCGGACGATCGGAGATTGCGGTCGACCCTGCCGTCGAACCGCCCTTGCGGAAGGCGCCGAAGATGATGCCGCTGACGCTGCGACCCATCGCGGTCGCCATCGCGCGGGTCAGGATGGTACCGCTCGCACCCACGAGGGTTCCCGCAACGAGGAGGAGGGTGTTGCCGAGGACGAGCCCGGACGCGGCGACCGCCAGACCGGTGAACGCGTTCAGGAGCGAGATCACGATCGGAACATCCGCGCCGCCGACCGGCAGCACCAGCAGAACGCCGACCACGAGCCCTAGCGCGAGCAGAACGAGCGCGGCAACGAAGAGCCGTTCGATGGTGACGTAGGTGCCCGCGGCGATGCTTGCGAGAACGACGAGGCTCATGAGGAAGCGCTGGCCGGGGAACGTGAGCGGCCGGGTGGGCATCAGCTCCTGCAGCTTCAGGAACGTGATCGCGGAACCGGAGAACGAGGTGCCACCCACCAGAAGAGTGAAGGCAACGGCGAGCGCCGTGTACGGCGAGTGCACCCTGGACAGTTCGAGGAGGGAGACGATCGCTGCCGCGCCACCGCCCACACCGTTGAACAGCGCCACGAGTTGCGGCATCTGGGTCATCTTGACGCGGCGCGCGACGGGAGCCGCGATGAGGGAACCGACGATCAGGACCCCGATGATCCAGGGCAGGTTGTCTAGCTTCGCCGACAGGAAGACCGTGACGACGGCAATGAGCGCGCCGGCGGCACCCGTGAGGTTGCCGCGGCGGGCCCCCTTCGGCGAGCTGAGTCCGCGCAGGGCGAGGATGAAGCAGACCGCGGCAACGAGATAGAGAACCGCGGCCCACTCCGCGGGAATCAGATTCACTCCTCGTTCTCCGGCTTCTTCGCGGCCGGTGCCCTGCGGCCGCCGAACATCTCGAGCATCCGGTCGGTGACCACGAATCCGCCGACCAGGTTGACGGTGGCAAGGAGCACCGCGAAGAGCCCGGCCGCGAGGATGAGCGGGGTGTGGGCCTCGCCCGCGACGATGATCGCACCGACAAGGATGATGCCGTGGATGGCGTTCGCCCCGGACATGAGCGGCGTATGCAGGGTGCTCGACACCTTCGAGACCACCTCAAAGCCCACGAAGACCGCCAGGACGAACAGGGTGAGGAGCGTGATCGGGTCCATCATTTGGCCGCTTTCTTTGGGGCTGACTCCGCTTCGAGCGCCGCGAGGGTCGGCGCGTGGTTGACCGTGCCGTCACGGGTGAGGCACGCGCCGTCGACGACCTCATCCGTGAAGTCGGGCTGTACCCGCCCGTCGACGGTCATCAGGGCGATGAGGTTCGAGACGTTCCTCGCGTACAGGCGGGAGGCGTCGTAGGCCATCGTGGATGCGGCATCCTTCATCCCAACGAGAGTCACCGAGCCGCCGGCGGCCAGTCGGATTTCGATATCCTCGCCCGGCTTACTTCCCTCGACGTTGCCGCCGGACTCCGCGGCAAGGTCGACGATGACCGAGCCCGGGCGCATCCCCGCGAGCATGGACTTCGTGACCAGGCGAGGCGCCGGTCGCCCCGGGATGGCCGCGGTCGTGATGATGACGTCGGCCTGGGCGAGATAGGGGGCGAGCAGATCCTGCTGGCGCTGGGCGCGATCCGCCGCGAGTTCGGTCGCGTATCCGCCCGCGCCATCCGCCGTCTCCAGCTCGAGCGTGATGAACGTGCCACCCATCGAGCGCACCTCATCGGCGGACGCTGCGCGCACGTCGTACGCGGACACCTTCGCGCCGAGTCGCTTGGCCGTCGCGATGGCCTGAAGACCGGCAACGCCTGCACCGAGAACCACGACGCTGGCGGGTGGAATGGTTCCCGCCGCAGTCATATAGAGGGGGAAGAATCGCGGCAGCCGGATCGCTGCCTCGAGAACGCATCGATAGCCGGAGACGAGAGCCTGTGAGGTGAGGGCGTCCATCGACTGGGCGCGCGAGATGCGGGGCACGAGCTCGAGGGCGAACGAGGTGACGCCGCGTTTCCGAAGCTCATCGACGACCGCCAGATTGGATGCGGGTGAGGCCAGGCCCACGGTGATCGCGGTCTTCGGCAGCTTCCTGACGTCGGCGGTGCTGAGCGGGCGCACGTGGAGCAACACCTCGCACTTCGCGAGGTCAATCGAGGGAACGATTGTTGCGCCGGCCGCCACGTATTCGGCATCGAAATACCCTGCCGCGTTTCCCGCGCCCTTCTGGATGCTGACGCCGAGACCCACGCTCACCAGGTGCCGCACGGAATCCGGGGTTGCGGCGACCCGCCGCTCACCCGGTTCGGGCTCTGTGCGAACCGTGACGTTCATGTCTCTCCCTCGAGCCGCGCCCGCCGGGCGAATACGAAAGCAGCGAGCCGCAGGGCCAGTTTGCAGGAGTTTTCGCGGACCGGCCCGCAAGCACACGCATTCATATCGATCTCGCGGTAAAGGGTGCTCCAGTAAGCTGACGCGCATGGGTGGCACCGCGGCTTGGTTGTTTGGGCTCGCCGCCGAGCAGCCGCGTGAATACCGTCGACTCCTCCGAATCCGGCACGGAATCTACTCGACCATTGCGAAGCTCGATGCCGAGATCCTCCGTTCCGATGAGCCCATCCCCTTCGCACGGCTCGACCCTGCGGACTTTCGACCGCTGAAGGATGGCGCGGCGTGGGGCAAGAAACTCGACTGCGCGTGGATTCACGTCACCGGTGAGGTTCCCGCGGTCCACGACGGTGCGCTCGTCCTGCTGGGCATTCGTGGTGAGGGCCTCGTGTACGCCCCAACCGGCGACGTCGTCGATTCGATCAGCACCGTCTGGATCCAGGCCGACCTTCCCCCGAGCGGCGGCAAGTATCGCCCCCTCGAGCACGTCGATCTCGGCAAGGGCACCGTCGATTTCTATGCCGACGTGGCCTACAACGGATTCCTCCTCTACCCGTACGGCAGCGCGGTGTACCACGGCGCAAAAATTGCGGTGCGCGATGACGAAGTCTTCGGCCTGTACTACGACTACATGACCCTTCTCGTCCTGGCGGGGCACACGGAGGATTTGGGCCTCGAGTCCGACCTGCGACAGAAACTACGCGCGGCATACTCGCGGTTCTCCGCGGGCGACGCTACGGCGGCGCGAGCGTTCCTCGCCGAGTCCCTTGCAGCGCCATCCACCAGTGACTTCGTCTATGGCGCGATCGGACACGGCCACCTCGACATGGCCTGGCTGTGGCCGCTCCGGGAGACCCGGCGTAAGGCCGCCCGCACCTATACGCGGGCGCTCAACACCACTGACGACCGCGAGGGATACCTCTACGGTTCGAGCCAGCCCCAGCAGATGCAGTGGATGAAAGAGGACCAGCCCGCCATCTTCGAGCGACTGAAGAAGTCGGTCGCCGCCGGCCGCATCGAACTCCAGGGCTCGTTCTGGGTCGAGCCCGACACCAACCTCCCGGGCGGAGAGTCCCTCGTGCGGCAGGCGGTCATGGGTCGCGGTTTCCTTCAGAAGGAATTCGGGCTGGACGACGCCTCCCTACGGCTCTGCTGGCTCCCCGACACCTTCGGCTACAACGGCAACCTGCCCCAAATCCTGAAGAAGAGTGGGATGGACTGGTTCCAGACCATCAAGCTGGCCTGGAACAAGATCACCGTCTTCCCGCACCGCACCTTCAACTGGGAGGGCATCGACGGTTCAACCGTCCTGGTGCACATGCCGCCGGAGGGCGACTACAACAGCCGCGGTGCCGCGGACGGGTTGCTGCTCGGCCTGAAAAGGTATCCGGAGCGGGAGCTGAACACGGCACTTCTCGTTTACGGGGCGGGAGACGGCGGCGGCGGACCGGGCGAGGTGCATCTCGAGCTCCGCGAGCGCGAGAAGAACCTCCGCGGCTTGCCGCGCGTCGAGTACTCCACCGCGAGCGACTTCTTTCGGGCGCTCGAGAAGCGGGATATCACGCACACGCACGTGGGCGAGCTCTATCTCGAAACCCACCAGGGCACCTACACGACGCAGGCGAGAATCAAGAAGTACAACCGCCTGATCGAACGCAAGCTTCACAACGCAGAGGCACTCGCCGTGTTCGCGGGAGACGACAGTCGTCCGGTGCTGACCGATCCCTGGCGGGAGGTTCTGCTCAACCAGTTCCACGACATTCTTCCCGGATCATCAATTGAGCGGGTGAACCGCGAGGCGGTCGCAACCTACCAGCGCATCGAGAAGGTGCTCGACACCTACTCCGCCGACCTCACCGCCCGGCTGCCGCGAACGCCGGGTGCACGGTCCGCCGTGAACCTGACCGGCTTCGCTCGGTCCGAGGCCGTCAAGGTCGACGGCGAATGGTTCACGGCCGATGTCGCCCCGTATGCGGCCGCCGTCCTCTCCCCGTTCCAGGACGTCGCCGAGTTGGTCTTCACCGCGGAGACGATCAGCAACGGCAAGCTGACACTTCGCTTCGGTCGGACCGGTGAGATCGTCTCCTGCGTGGATGAGGCGGGAGCCGAGCACTCGGCGGGCGGACTCAACCGCATGGTGCTGCACCGCGATCCGTACCAGTTCCCGTTCGACGCGTGGGATATCAAGCCGGACTACGCGAAGGCGACGCCGCGCACGCTCGGGATGTCGCAGGTCGAGTCGGTCATCGACGGTGCGACCGTGGTTCGGCGGCAGGCGTACCGCTCGAGTGCGGTAACGATCGAGCAGGACGTGATCCTCGAGGCCGGCAGCGACGTCGTGCGCTTCGACACCAGGGTCGAGTGGCATGCGAAGCACAGGATGCTGCGCGCCCAGTTCTTTCCCACCCACTTTGGCCCCACCGCGAAGTCGGAGATCCAGTTTGGTCACATCGAGCGGGTCACCACTGAGAATGACGAGGTCCAGACCGCCCAGTTCGAGACCTGCGCCCACAAGTGGATTGCCACCCAGGACGACCGGGGCGGCTTCGCCCTGCTGAACGACAGCAAGTACGGGCACCGTGCAAAGAACGGACTGGTCAGCCTCAACCTGCTGCGCTCGCCGACCTTCCCGGACAAGACGGCCGACCGCGGCAGTCACTCGTTTAGCTACGCCTTCACGCCGTTCGCGACGGACGACCTCGGCAAGGTGGTGCGCGAGGGCTACCGGCTCAACAATCCGCTCGGCATCGGCGACGCCGCCTTCGAGAGCTTCGCGAGCGTGGCCGATGAGGGCGTAGTGATCGAGACGATCAAGACTGCCGAGAGCGGCAGCGGCACGGTCATCCGCCTGTATGAGAGCCTCGGGCGAACCACGACCACCGCGTTGCGCACGCGCCTGCCGCACTCGACCGCGCACCTGACCGACCTGTTGGAACGCCCGCTCGCGGCCGCCGATCTCGACGCGCTCACCCTCACCCCGTTCGAGATCGTCACAATCCTCCTGGAGCCCTAATGACCGCCACCCTCGAACGCGTCCCGTCCGTCCGCACTCAGAGCATCGCGATCGTAACCGCGGCATTTGGCCAGAACGCGATCCTGACCACGGTCACCACGTTCATCCTGCTGTACCTGTCGCAGTACGCGCACTTCTCCGCCGTAGCGATCGGCGTCGCGGCCACGATCGTTGGCGTCGCGAAGATCCTGGATGCGATCAGCGATCCGATCCTCGGCAGTGTCATCGACATGACCCACACCCGCTGGGGAAAGCTGCGGCCGTTCATCCTGTTTTCCGCGGCACCCGTCGCCCTACTGACCGGGCTGCTGTTCTCTGTGCCGAACGTCGATCCGACCGGCCAGCTCGTCTTCTTCGGCGTTGTCTACGTCGTGTGGGGCATCGTCTACACGGTGTGCGATGTGCCCCTCTGGGCGCTCATCGGATCGGCCTTCGTCGACCCGCTCGTGCGCAACCGCGTGATCGGCAACGTCCGCGCATTCGGATCGATCTCGCTCGGGCTCGCAACTCTCGGCATGCCCTACCTCGCCCAGGCCCTGAGCTTCGCGCCGGAGACGACCGGCGACGGCTGGTCCCGCGCGGTGTTCACCGTGGCAATCGTGGGCATGGCCCTCTACCTCCTGGCGTTTTTCTTCGGTCGCGAGCGCGAGACCACTGCCCAGACCCGACTCACCTTCCGGCAGCTGTTCGGGACGCTGGTGAAGAACACTCCGCTCCTCATGGTGCTGCTCGGCTCGATCCTCGGATTTGGCCGCAACATCGTGCAGTCCGGCGGGGCGCTGTTTGCGGTAATCGCCTACGGCAAGTCGCCCATCTTCTTCACCTTCATCGGCGGCTCGCTCATCGTCGGCCTCGTGGTGGCGGCCTTCGTGACGCCCGTGGTGCTTCGCCGGATACCGGCGCGGACCGCCGCGATCGGCAGCTCCCTGATCGCTGCGGTGCTGTACGTCGTCACCTACTTCCTCGGCTTCAACAGCCTGTACGAGTTCATGGTCGCCATCTTCCTCACCGGCCTGACGCTCGGGGTGTTCCTCGTCATCCAGGCGTCGATGATCGCGGACGCGGTTGACGATGTCGAGAAGCGAACCGGCGTACGCAACGACGGCATCTCGTTCGCCACGCTCACGTTCTCGTCCAAGGTGATGGCTGGCCTGTCGGTGATCGTCTTCGGCGCGTTTGTCGCGCTCGCCCACTACCAAACCGGCGTGAAGGTGACCCACGACATCCAGAACGTGATCTTCATGTCAATCACGCTGGTCCCAGCAGCCAGCTGCCTCCTGTCGGCCATTCCGTTCTGGTTTTACCGGTTGGGTGGGCAGGTGGCGAGCACGTCGCCTCGCGTACCCTAGATTGAGGCAGTGACCAGAACCTACGCGCGCCTCATCGCTGCCCTGCTTTCCATCGCTGCGATCGTTGCCGCAACCATCGGTCTCGCGGCTCCGGCCTCGGCCACTCCGGTGCCGACGATGAGCTTCAGCTGGCAGGTCCTGATCGGATCGACGTGGACGTCGATCCCGCTCAACCCCGGCGTCGAGATTCCCGTTCCGGCCGGGTCGCAGCAGTCGCGCTTCATCATTACCAACACGAGCGGTGCCGGCCAGGACGCGACACTGAGTGAGGCCTGGTTCGGCTCGACCAACTTCAACAACACCGGCACGCTGGGGCTGCAGCTCACGGACTGCCCCGGCTACACCGGCACGCCGCTCGCCTTGCCGGCCGGCGGATCCGTAACCTGCACGGGCACGTTCAACTTCATCCCCGGCCATCGCGCCGTGCTGTACGGATTTACAGCACAGTTCGCGGTCGGCGGCCAGTACCAGTTCGGCAACCAGGGCGCGTTCTACAACGGCATCAGCGACGCGACCACGGAGACGCTCCAGGCGACCAACGCCACCAGCAGCCTCCTGGATCCCTCGGACCCCGGGCTCCAGACGCTGCCCGCAGGCTTCGTGCCAGCGATCGGCTTCAGCTTCAGCAACAGCGGAGCCAGCGAAAGCCTGACGTCGGTCACGTACTCGAGTACGGGTACCGCATCCATCGCGTCGGCGTGCGCGGGCCTGGCGACGACCTGGGCCGTTCCCGGAAGCGCGGGCTCGGGCCAGTGCGTCCTCCAGGCGACTCACCCCGCCGGCACGACGCCGCAGACCGTCACGGTCACCGCCGTGGGCACCGGCGCGTTCGGACCCGTAACGACGACGAAGTCGATCACCTATGCCGCGAGCGCGGCGACCTGCACGACGTCGGCGACGACGTTCAACCCGGGCAGTTCGGGAACGATCACGTGCTCCGGCTTCCAGCCCGGCATCACGGTCACCGCGACCCTGCACAGCAGCCCAATCGCGCTAGGTAGTACCAGCACAGGGACCGGAGCTTTCACGTTCGCCTTCACGGTTCCGAAGAGCGTGCCCGCAGGCACCCACACGATTTCGATCGATGCCGGTGGCATCGCGCTGGCCACGTCCGACCCGTTCACGGTCGGAGTACTTGCCGAGACCGGAGTAAATGTCGCCAGCCCGCTCGGAATGGCGGCTGCACTTGTCGCACTTGGCGGCGCGCTGGTGCTCTACCGACGTTCCCGTTCGGCTCGCACGCGATAGCGAGCGTGGCCCGCGGTTAGAGCCGCGGGACGATCTGCATCTTGGGTCCTTTTTGGGCGGGCTGGTGACGCCCAAATAGCCGGGGTGCCCTAGATTGAGCGAGTGTCTCGAACCAAATCGCGCATCGGCGCCGTACTCCTGTCCGTCGCTGCCGTAGTCGCAGCCTCCGTGGGGATGGCCGCTCCGGCAGCCGCATCGCCCAATCCGATCATCACGATGACGTGGGAAGTTCTCATTGGTTCGACCTGGACTACTATTCCGATCTCTCCAGCCGGCGAAATTGATGTGCCGGCCGGAACGCACCAGTCACGCTTCACCATTGACGACATCGCGTTTGCCGACGAGGCCGTGCTGAACGATGCGTGGGCCGGTTCCACCGCCATCGACAATGGCGGCACGCAGGGACTTCAGATGAGCAGCTGCCCAGGATATTCGGCTGGCAACACGATCCCCCTTACGCCGTTTGTGCCGCTCGTGTGTACCTCGACCTACACCTTTGTTGCCGGCCACCAGTCGGTGTTCGCCGGATTCCTTGCGACTTTTGAGGACACGGCCCAGTTCCCGTTCGAGAACAAGAGCGCCCTATACAACGGAATCAGCGACTCGGCTACCCAGACCATCCAGGCGACCGACGGTGCCGGAACCTTCCAGGCGTCGACGGACCCCGCACTCCAGACGCTGCCCGCCGGCTTCACCCCCCAGGTGAAGTTCAGTTTCACCGACCCGAGCGCGACGGAGAACCTTACGGGTGTTACCTACTCGTCGACGGGCACCGCATCGCTCGGCGTTGGCTGCCCATCGTTGGCGACCACCTGGGTGCCGCCAACGGGTTCCGGAGTCTGCACTGTCGGTGCAACGAGTCCGGCAAGCGTGACTCCGCAGACCATCACCATCAGCGCGACGGGCACGGGCGAGTTCGGGCCGTTCACCGCCACCCAGTCGTTCACCTATGCCGCAACTCAGGCGACCTGCACGACCTCGGCCACGACCTTCAACGCGGGCAGCTCTGGGACGCTCACGTGCTCCGGATTCCAGCCGGGCGCCACCGTGACGGCTACCCTGCACAGCAGCCCCATCGTGCTCGGTAGCACCAGCACGGGGACCGGCGCATTCACCTTCACCTTCACCGTCCCCAAGAGCGTTCCGGTCGGTACCCACACGATTTCGATCGATGCCGGTGGCACCGCGCTGGTCACCTCCGACCCGTTCACGGTCGGACGGCTCGCCGAGACCGGCGTGAATGTCGCCGGGCCACTCGGAGCGGCCGCGGCACTTCTCGCCCTCGGCGGCGCGCTGGTCTTCTACCGGCGTTCGCGTTCGGCGCGCACCCGATAGCGGGCGGACCGGGTTCGATCGGCGGCTAGAGCCGCGGGTCGATGTGCATCTTGGGCCCGTTGCCTGCGCCCTCGGGGCGCTCGCCGGCGAGGATCGCGCCGACGCCATCCAGCCCTACGGTGGCGGCAACGAGCGGTCGAGGATCGACCGCCCCCGACGCGTAGAGCTCGATCGTTCCGGCAAGACCCGGTGAGGCGCTCAGGACGCCGACCGCCGTCACATCCTTGAGCGCGAGGGTCCTCGTGTCGATCAGGCTCTGGCTTCCGGCGAGCCCGACGTAGACCACGCGCCTCGCCGGCTCGACAAGTTCGAGCGCCCTGGCCGGGAGGCTCGGCGCGTTCGAGGCGTCGATCACGGCATCCCATGGCAGTTCGGGGAGGTCGAACTCGGTCCAGACCCCGTCGAAGCCGAGCGTCTTCGCAAACTCCAACGATCGAGGCGAGCGTCCGAGGAGGTGGACCTCCGCGCCCATCGACCGGGCAAAGAGTCCGGCCAGGAGGCCGATGGTTCCCGGACCGAGTACCAGCACCCGGTCCCCAGGGGCCAGGTCCGCCGCCCACACGGATCGCAAGGCGTTGCCGCCGGGCTCGACCAGCGCACCGAGTGTGTCGTCCACGGAGTCTGGCAGTGCGTGCAAATGGGACACCGGCATCGCGAGTTGCTCGGCGAGCGCGCCCGGGAAACTGTTGCGGATGCCCACCTCGTCGCGGGACTCGCAGACGTGCTGGTCGCCGCGCAGGCATCGCCGGCAATTCCCACAGCCGAGCATGGTGTCACCGGTCACCCGTCGTCCCAGCCACGCTCGATCGACGCCGTCGCCGACCGACGCAACCGTCCCCATCCATTCGTGCCCGAGCCGGATCGGGAACCGGGCGTGCCCCTCGTGCAGGTACTGCATCTCGCCGGTGTAGAACTCGACGTCCGTGCCGCAGACACCCACGCGCTCCACATCGATCACCGCGCCGCCGGGCGCCGGCAGCGGCGCCCGGACATCCTGCACCTCGAATTCGCGTGGCGCGGTCAGCACAAAGGCGCGCACGACTAGCGACCCATCGGGATGGTGCCCGGCTCGAAGGCTGTTGGCGGTGCTCCAGAGATAGAGTCTGGATGTCGGGCCACAAGCTAGACATTAGTTGCACGAGACGGAAGAAGTGAACGAGTGGCCGAGCAGCGAAGCTCCGAGTGGTACGCGGGGACGGACCGCAACTCCTACATTCATCGTGCGTGGATGAGACGGGGCCTGCCCGAGGACGCGTTCGATGGCCGCCCCCACATCGCGATCGCCAACACCGCCTCGGATCTCACCCCGTGCAACGCCCATCTGAACGAGGTGATGGAGAGCGTCAAGGCCGGCATCTACGAGGCGGGCGGTATTCCGCTCAACCTCCCGGTGGTGTCGCTGGGCGAGACGCTGGTGCGTCCCACCGCGATGCTGTGGCGCAACATGGCGGCGATGGCGACCGAGGAGATGCTGCGGGCGAATCCCATCGACGGGGTCGTGCTGCTCGGCGGTTGCGACAAGACGATTCCGTCGCTGTTGATGGCTGCGGCCTCCGTTGATCTCCCCGCGATCGTGGTGCCGGGCGGGCCGATGAAGACCGGCTACTTCCAGGGCGCGGCCCTCGGCTGCGGCACGGATGTCTGGCGGCTGAGCGAGGAGATGCGCGCGGGAAAGCTCACCGAGAAGCAGTTCCTGCGTAGCGAGGCGTCGATGATCAGCGGCAAGGGGCACTGCAACACGATGGGAACCGCGTCGACGATGGCTCTAGTGGCCGAGGCGCTCGGCACGACCATTCCGGGTCTCGCCGGAACGCCGGCGGCGGACGCCCGCCTGCTGGAGAGCTCGCACGAGACCGGCCGGCTCATCGTGGAGTTGGTCGCACAGGATCGCCGACCCAGCACGTTCCTGACGAGGGGCTCGTTCCAGAATGCGATCGTCGCGCTGGCGGCAATCGGCGGATCGACCAACGCGGTCGTGCACCTGCTGGCGATCGCCGGGCGGCTAGGAATCGACCTGACTCTGGACGACTTCGACGCCATCGGCTCGGGTGTCCCGCTGCTGGTCAACCTGCAGCCGGCCGGTCGATTCCTGATGGATGACTTCCAGCGCGCGGGCGGATTCCTGGCTGTCCTCAAAGAGGTGAGGGACCTGCTTGATCCGACCGCGTTGACGGTTACCGGCAAACCGCTCGTGGACTACCTCGACGACGCCCAGATCTGGGACCACGAGGTGATCACGCTGCGGGCGACACCGATGATTCCGGATGCCGGCATCGCTGTGCTGCGCGGGAACCTCGCCCCCGGCGGCGCGCTGATCAAGCCCGCCGCGGCATCCCCGGAACTGCTCTATCACCGCGGACGGGCCGTCGTCTTCGACACGATCGAGGACATGCACGCCCGCATCGACGACCCCGATCTCGAGGTCGACGCGGACTCGGTTCTCGTCCTGCGGGGATGCGGTCCGAAGGGGTATCCCGGGATGCCCGAGGTCGCCAACATGCCCCTGCCGAAGAAGCTCCTCGAGCAGGGCGTTCGCGACATGGTCCGGATCTGCGACGGCCGGATGAGCGGCACCGCCTATGGCACGGTCGTCCTGCACGTCACCCCGGAGGCCGCCGCCGGTGGAGCGCTGGGGATCGTCGAGAACGGCGACTGGATCATCCTCGATGTCGAGAAGCGTCGGCTGACGCTCGACGTCGAGCAGGAAGAACTGAACAAGCGCAGCCCCAACAAGGCGACGACGGACGGTTTCGCAAAGCCCACGCGCGGCTGGGAGAAGCTCTACGTCGAGCACGTCATGGGTGCAGACACCGGCGCCGACCTCGACTTCCTGCAGGGCTCGAGTGGATCGACGGTATCCCGCGAGTCGCACTAGCGCCGCGAAGCAAGCCCTAGATCGCGGAAATTGTCGGCGTTGTACTGGAGTCATGCCAAACAACAGGATGAACTCGATCAAGGATCCGAAGCTCTACGAGGACCTCCGCAGGGACGGCAACTCGAAGCAGAAGGCGGCGCGCATCTCGAATGCCGTCGCGGCTCGCGGCCAGAAGGCAGTCAGTCGAAAGGGTGGCGAATCCGGTTCGTATGACGACTGGACGGTTCCCCAGCTACGAAAGCGGGCGAAGGAGCTGGGAGTTCGCGGATATTCGGGACTGCCCAAGGCAGGGCTGATCGCGAAGATCCGCCGGAGCTAGACCTCCAGCTCGCGCGTCACGACTCGGTATGCGACGTCCGAGAGCAGCAGGCGATGTGAGCGCGCATACGATCGCAGAACCGTGAAGGCGTCATCCGTGCTGATCGAGTGAAGGTGGGAGATCACGCCCTTCGCCTGTTCGATCACGATGCGAGACTGCAGGGCCTGCGAGAGCTGTTCACGCACCCGGCCGCTCTCGACGATGGCACGCTCGTGCAGGATCCCGATCGTCGCGACGTCGGCCAGCGCCGTGGCAATCCGGATGTCCGTCGAGTCGAGCTCCCCCACGGCACTCCGAAGCAGATTCAGCGCACCGATCGTCGTCTCGCGCAGGCGAAGCGGGATGGCGTACACCGACGCGAAGCCCTGTTCGAGCGCAGACTCCCGATAACGCGCCCACTCGGGCGGCGACTCGCGGATATCCGGCACCGACACCACCTGCCCGGACGTGAAGCTCACGATGCAGGGGCCGGACTCCGCACTCAGTTGCATGAGTTCGACGAGACGCGCGGCCTCACTCGTCGAGGCAACGACCTCCAGGTCGCCCTCCTCATTCATGAGGAGGATGCCCGCCGCAGAAATGTCGAGCATCCGTTCGCACGACTCGACCAGGGTCTGCAGGAGATCGACGACATCGAAGCCCGCCACGAGGGTGTCCGCGAGCGTGGCGAAGGTTTCGAAGAAGTCTCGATCCTGTTGCTGCTCACTCATCGGAACTCGCGAACCCGGCGGTCTGCCGACTGAAGTCGAGCCGACGCTCGAGAATCTCCTCAGCGACCTGACGCATCGACTGGTTGAGGGCGAACGCGTGCCCCTGGATCAGCAGGCGCGCGTCGTCCGCCGAAATCGACATCTGGGCGAGCACCACGCCAGTTGCCTGATGGATGAGGCGCCGCGAGAACTGATCCTCCGGACCCAGCAGTTCCGGTTCGTCCGCGCGGCGGATCGCTCGGTTCAGGACGATGCGGCTAATCACCGACGCGAGGATGCCGCTCTGTCGCTCCTCCCGGGAACTGAGCTCGCGCGGGTCACCCGTGTAGAGATCCATCGCGCCCAGCTTCAGCGGTCCAAACACGAGCGGGAACGCGAAGATCGCACCCACGTCCTGCTCCGAGATCGCCCGCGAGAACGCGGGCCATTGCCCGTTGGGATTCGCCCTCAGGTCCGGCTCGAGAACCGGGCGTCCGTGCTCCATGGCATCCCAGCACGGGCCCTCGCCGAGGTCGAACTGGAGCTCATCCAGACGAGCCGCCAAGGGACTGCTCGCTGCCACCGTCTCGGTGCCGAGAAAATCGGCAATCGTCGAAATAGCCGCGCCCTCGACCGGGATGACCTCGAGGATCGGACGCCACAGTTCGGATTCCCGGCCGGACAACTGCGACAGGGAATCGACGGCGTCGGAGAAACTGCCGGCCATCAACGCTCCCGCGAAATCACGCCCATCTGGCCATTTTAGGCGCATCGGAGGTGGTGCGGGGGATCGCTTCAGACCGAGCTCACCACCGCTCCATCCGTCGTCTCGGCATGGAGTTCCGGGTCGGGCGGCTCGGGAACGAGGCGCAGTCCGGTCGGCGAATTGGCCGTCTCCATCAGGGCGTTCAGCCACTCACGATTGATCGGGGGAGTCTTGCCGTCCCGAAACTCGTAGACCAGGGGAATCGAGGGGTGCATCCAGATTGTGGTTCGACCGGTGCCCTGCGGCTCCTTCGTCCAGCTGAGACTGAAGGACTCGCCGCGACGGAGTTTGCTCCCGATCACGATCTGAAGGTGGATCAGGGTTCGATCATCGAACTCAACCTTGGAGACGACGTCGTAGGTCAGTGTGCCCATGTCAACCGGCTTTTCTTCACTCGGGGTCTGGGAGTAAACGCCACCGCAATTCGCGATGGTCGACCTAATATAACTCCGCCCGAATGAAATCGATCCGGTTGGTTTGCGACTTACGCGGGTATCTCGTCATAACTGCGGCACTCCCCCGTCTCTATTGATGAGAGGTGGTGGAGGCCGCCTCTCACGGTTGGGAGGCCGCGAAATGAATCGAATTGTGCTGCGCCTGATGTGCGATGACCGAGGCGAGATCTCGTTCCTGTTTGGACCATGGGGCGCGGTCGATCGGGTGGAAGCGATCCGCCAGATCGAGGCCGGTGAACGCACATACGCGCTGCAGCGGCAGGATGGCTCGCAGGTCGAGCTGTCGACTGTCGGCGAGGGAGACGCGAAGCGACTCCGTGCGTACCGGGATGGGGCTGACTTCGGTAACCTGCGGACCGTGCGGATCGGGGCCTAGCGGACCTGTTCCCCCGACCCGTACAACCGGCCGTCGCGTATCTCGATCGTGCGATCTGCGTACTCGGCCATCTTCGGGTCATGTGTACTGACCACCGCGGCGGCACCCTCCCGATGGACGAGGGCGCTGATGAGTTCCATCATGGCGACCGCCGTTCGGCTATCCAGTTGTCCCGTGGGCTCGTCGGCGATGAGGACCTCTGGGCGATTGGCCAGGGCGCGCGCGATTCCGACTCGCTGTTGCTGACCGCCCGAGAGTTGGTCGGGGCGCTGATTTGCGTGCGCCCCGAGTTCGACCATGTCGAGAAGCTCCCGGACTCGCTCCGCCCGTAGGCGTGGTTCCGTCCGAACCCCTCGCAGCGGCACCTCGATGTTCTCCGCGGCCGTCAGCATGGGCAGCAGCGCGAATGACTGGAACACAAACCCGAAGCGAGACGTTCGCAGCTCGGCGAGTTCGTCCTCCGTCGCAGTGGACAGCTCGGACTCGCCGAGCCACACCTGCCCCGAGGTGGGTCGGTCGAGCCCGCCGAGCAGGTTGAGCAGTGTGGTCTTGCCTGAGCCGGATGGTCCGCGAAGCACGACCAGTTCACCCGGAAAGACCTCAAGGTCGGCATCCACCAGGGCGTGCACTTCCATCCCGCGACGACCGTAGTCTCTGCACAGTCCGTGGGATCGCAGCGCCGGAGCATCCATCATTCTGGGTTGTCCTCTTCGTGGGCGGTGGTCTCGGTATCGTCGACGGGACGGGAAGTTGCGGGGCGAACGGGCGACACCTTCACGTGGTCGTCGGCGAGCGCCAGCCGCACCCTGTCACGCATGCCGAGGCCGGTGATGTATTCGTGAGGTAGTTGCATCCTTCCGACGCGGTCGAGGATCGCAAACTCCTCGGCCACCTCGTGATCCGTCCCGGAGTCGTCTCGCCGGGTGCTTCGGAGCACCTCGGTTGCGGTACGGCCATCCCGGATCTGCATCGTGCGTCGCACGTGGTCCGAAACGCCAGCATCATGGGTGACGATAAGCACGGTCGTCCCGACCTTCTCGTTGATGGCACGGAACGTCTCGAGCACGAGAGCGGAATTCGCCTCGTCCAGCTCTCCGGTCGGCTCGTCTGCCAGCAGCACCTCCGGATCATTGGCAAGGGCCACCGCGATTGCGACGCGCTGCTGCTGGCCACCGGAGAGCTCGGACGGTCGCCGGTCTCGCAGGTCATTCATGCCCAGTAGCTGCAACAGCTCGGTGACTCGGCCACCGCGTTTTCGTCGCGGATAGTTCGCGACCAGAAGTGCCATTGAGACGTTTTCGGCCGCGCTGAGGTAGGGAAGGAGATTGCGGGACGTCTGCTGCCAGATGAAGCCAACGGTGTGGCGCCGATACTCGACCCGCTCGCGCCGACCCATGGCGAGCAGGTCGTGCCCGGCCACCCGCGCTCGACCGGCGGAGGGAATATCGAGGCCCGAGAGGATGGTGAGCAGAGTGGACTTGCCAGAGCCGGACGCACCGACCACCGCGGTCAACTCACCCGGGTCAATCGTGAGATCGAGGCCCTGGAGCGCCTGCACTTCGACGCCCGTCGAGGAGAAGATGCGCACGAGTTCGTGGCATTCGATAATCGCTGTCATTCGGCTCCCATTTTGAGCGTGGTGGATGGATTGAGTCGTTCGCCCGCCGCAACAGCGATGACGCCGACGATTGCGACGACGACGCAGAACACGGCCAGAACCAGACCGAGGAGGCCCGGATCGTACGAGGGGACGGGTCGCACCGTCCCGCCGGCGAACGGGCGCAGGTCAACGGCAGCGGTGACGATGAGGGGGAGCACGACGCCCAAAGCCGTTCCGGCGATCACCGCGAGGGCTACGACCGGCGCGAGCTCCCAGGCGACGAGCACGCGGAGCTTCCGCGAGCGCAATCCGAGTGTTCGCAGGATGCCCGCCGTGCGTGCCCGCGCCCGGCCCGCGACGATCGTTGCGAGCACCAGCGCGATCGCGCAGAGCAGCACCGAGATCGCCGCGCCCGCCAGCAGGGCAATTCGAATTCCACCGACAGCGGGCTCGTCTCGACGCTCGGCGGCCACGCTGGCGACCGTCACGACCGTCGCCGTCGAACCAACCGCACGCGTCACGAGCGCCCGCAGACCGGTCAGGCGCTGAGGGTCGGCGCGGACGAGCAGGAGATCCGGCGTGAAGGCGGCGGTGAACCGCTGAGCGAACGCCGAATCAACCAGAATCCAGCCGTGCGTCGGTCCAAGTTGAGAGTCGGCCGGCAGGGTGCCGACCACTCGAATGGGGACTCCGTCGAGCGTGTCGTTGCCGTGCCCACGGAGTTCGCTCGCCAAATCGGACGAGACGACGACCGGTATCCGTCCACCCGTGGCCGTTCCCAGTCCGGTGGCGAGCGATGGGCGGAGGCGCCTCAGCGGGTCTGTCTGCGCGACCAGCACGCCGACGGTGTCGATGACTCCGGTGCCGCGCAGGAAACGAGCGTCGAGGTGCTGGACGCCCGCGACAGCCCGAATCCCCGGCACCGCATCGACCGCGTCACGCTGAGTGGGAGAAAACGCGGTCCCGTCGACACGGAGATCGGCTCCGACACTCGCCGCGGCGGCGCGCTCGGTCGCGCCATCGAACGTGGAGAGCATGACCGTCGAGAAGATCGCGATCGAAATCCCGACGACCAAGGCAAGCACGCCGACGAGGCCAACGGTTGGGGTCCTGGTTGCTCGAATCGATCCAACGAAACCAGCAAGTCCGCGGGATCGAACCGCGCGCAGGCGGGCCGCGCGAAGGGGAAATGGATACGCGCGAAGCACGAGAATCCCGACCGAGACCGACAGCAGGAGTGGGGTGGCGACCAGCAGCGGATCGATGCCCACCTGCGCCGTTGCTTCTGCGAGACCGCGTCGGGTCAGAAGAAGCAGCGCGACCGCGGCGAGAAGAATCACCGCAACCTCCGCCACCCCGCGGAGCTGCCGCGACAGTCGGGCGCGCGAGCGCGTGCTCTCCTCGGTGACGGGAAGAACCGCAAACAGGATGCCGGGAGTTATCGCGACGAGTGCCGGGAGGACGAAGGCAGACGCCTCCCACCGCCCGGGAAGCAGCAGCACCGCGAGCGCCGTGGCGATCGCCGTCGCCGGAACTGACAGCAGGAGCCCCTCAATCGCCATTGCGCCACGCACCTGGAGGCTGCCGGCGCCGCGCGCAATCGCCAGAGCAATGTCGCGGCGTCGCGATTGGACGACCGCCTGCACGCCCAGCCCGAGCACCGCGAGCGTGACGCCAAGCGGGGCAGCCGCAAGCAACGCGAGGAACCCGGCCAGGATCGCGCCGCGTTGCACGGCGGTCTCGATGGCCTGACCCGCCCCCGTGGTGATGGACATCGGTGTTGACCCATCCCCCGGCATCGTAATCCCGGCCGAGATCACCGCCGCCACCTGCCGGCGAAGGAGCTCCGCGTCGGCCCCATCGGCTGCAGCGGCGCGCATCGGGTAGTAGAGCGAGATGCGCGCGGACGAAAACGTTCCCGCGAGTCCACCAACGCTGAGCGGATCGACGAACGCGGCACCCGAGAGATAGCTGGCGCCAACATTCGGCTTCACGAGAGTTGCGGGAACCAGCGACGGATTCTGTGCCCAGTACTGAGCGGACGGATCCCTCGGCTGGTAGAGGCCCGTGACTCGATAGCGCGGCTGGGGCTCTCCGTCGACGTCCTTCGACGTCACGGTGTCGCCAACCGCGAGGTGGAGAGATCGGGCGGCCGTCACCGACAGCAGCACCTCGATCGGTGTGCTCGCCACCGAGATCGCGGAGCCAGAATCATTTCCGGTCCAGACCGCGGGGGCTCTGCCAGACACGACTCGCACGCGCGCGAGGTAGTTCTGATCCGCCGTCAGCCGCAGGCCAAGCCGTTGGGCCGACGCGTTGACCAGGTCGGTCGTGAGCGTCGGAGCCTGAATCAACCACTGTGCGCTCCCCACCGCCGGGCGAAGCGCACTGCCGAAGTCGTGCGGCGCCTGCGCGAACGCATCATTCAGGTGACCATAAATCTGGTCACGGTCGGGCGACAGTTCGGGTAGCCACGCCTCGTGAAAGTCCCCACTTCCGCTGAGGGACCTGGCCACCGGTCCGATCGATTGCAGTTGATAGGTCAACTCGGCCGTGTCTTGCCGCTCGACCAGTCGCGGCACCACCGCGGCCACTGCGGCCGTCACCAGCACGAGGCAGGCAACGAGCACCGAAGCGAGGGGGTTCGTCGCGAATCGCCGCGTGAACAGTTGAGGGGCGGTCAGGGACCCGGATGGTCTCATCGCCGGCCCTCACCGCTCGTCGCGAGTCCGGCCTGACGTCGGACGGCGGCGGCCGTCGCAAGCAGGATGCCGCCTGCGACCAACACCACCGCAAGAAGGGAACCGATGCCGGCAAGGGCATCAAGCGCGAGGACAGTGGGGAGGGCGGCGAGCGCCCCCGGCACGGCCGTGCGGGCGAGATCGGGCACGATCAGCGCACTGACGATGACCCCGTCGATCAGGCCGGCCAGGAGCCCCAGCGCAAGGAGAGCTCCCACCTCGACGGCGCGGCCCCGAGCCTGCAGGCGCCGGCCCACCCCGAGTGCGCGGAGCAGCGCGACCTGCTCATTCCTCGCGCGGACCTCGGCGGCGAGTCCCGCCGCGACCGCGAGCATCCCGAGGAGCGCGATCGCGATTGCGGCGATCCAGACCACGGTGTTCGCCGACCCAAGGACCTCGTCCGCGGGTACCGTGTCGCGGGTCTCGAGAACCGCGCCGACGGGCAGTCGACCCGTCAACCAGTGCGACACCTCACCCGGTTTGTCGGTCGCGATCCACCACTCGGAGGTCGCCGTGCTGTTCAATCCGGAGCGGAGCACCGCATCCTGCACCGAGCCGAGGTCGGCGAGGACTCCATCGTCGGATGACAGACCGGGGATGACAGGGGCGATACCCACCACCGTTGCCAACAGGTCGCCTCCGCTCCCCACGAGGGGCATGTCAATTTGTCCGCCCACACGAAGGCCCGCCGATTTCGCCAACGATGCGGATATGACGATCGGGAGCCGCTCACCGCCCTCCGCCCGCGGCTGCAGCCGAAGTCGAGCTCCGTCGGTCGCTGCGGTGACCCGGACTCCCGTCGTCGCGCCGGTGAGCGCCGTGAAGCCGGGGTTCCCGCCGCCCAAATCCGACAACGTCCAGGTGTTGCCCAACGGGATCGGCCTGCCGTCGCCCGTGGTGTGCAGCGCAATACTCACCCGGGCGTTCTCGGGCGCACGGAGCAACTGCACGTCGATGGCCCGCACCACCCACGGCGCGGTTCCCGGGGGCAGCTGCATGGTGAAGGAGCCACGGTCTCGAGTGCCACGCAGGGTGGTCAGCGTCCCGACGGCATCCACGACGGTTATTTCCAGATCCGTGGGGGCGGCCGATGCCGGGGTCGCGACGACACTCACGACGATTCCACGAGCCCCCGTCGGCAGTTGCGGGCGCGCCACCGCGTCCGCGAGACGTCGCGCGAGCTCATGCGGATCAACCGCTGGCGAAACCGGCGTGACCACGTCGCCGATCCGGGCGACGGGCAGTTCCACCATGGGCACCAGGCTGTCACCGATCTGCACATCGGCGGTGCCCGCCGGTGCCGCCGCACGCTGGCCGGGTATCACTCGTCCCTCGAACGACGGCGGCGAGGACAGCCCGGTCACCCGCACGCCCGTGCCCACCTGCACGGCCCTCGTCGCGGCGGACGACACCTGCCAGGTTCCGGAATAGGTCGCCGAAAAGACGAGCCCCGCGACGGCGAGAGCCACCAACAGGATTGGCGTGATGGCCGCCCGATCCCGACGCGCCAGCTGTCGAACGGGTAGCGCGGAGAGACCAACGAGACCGTGGGCGATGCGTTCAGCTGCTCGTGACACCAGAGGAAACAGTGCGAGCCCGATCAGCGACAGCGCCGCGAGGGCCAGTGCGGGCGCGGTCACCGCGAGCGGGTCGACGCCGAGGCCGCCAGCCACGGTTGTCGTAAGCGGTGAGCCGTAGAGCAGAAATTGGGATACGGCAACAATCGCGACAACGACGACCAGAGCGACCGCGGCTATTCCCACCGTCGACCGAATTCGGTCACCGCTCTCCGAACGCTGCTGGGCTTCGTCCGGCGACGAGAGGCCGGCGCTCGTTGCCAGCACGCCGATGGCGGCGAGCGCAGTCAGCCCTACCCCGGTCCAGCCGACCGCGGTCACCGCAGTCCCGTGGGCAACCCCCGGGAGTACTGCGGCGGCCAGTGCAGCGCCGACCACTGCGGCGGGAACGGAAATGATCGCGGCCTCGACCGCCGCGCCGAGCACGAGACGTTGACGAGTGGCGCCGCGGGCCCGCAGAAGTCTGGTCTCGCCGTCTCGGAGCTGAGAAAGCATTCGAGCGAGTTCGATCAGGGTTACGACGCCGAGCAGCCCGACGATGACCAGGGGTGCGATCGAGACGGCGGATGCCGCTTGCACGTTGCTCACGATCACGTTCATCGCGGGCTGGATCCGACCGTCCTGATCCACCGACTTACCGTTGCGGGAGTCCGCGAGGAGCGCGATCGGGACCGTGTCAGGCGACCTCTGGATCGCCGCAAGCTGGGGCGCCGTGATGCGACTCGCCTGCGGGAGCACCGTCCACCGTGCGACGGGCGCGGTCCCCGAGTGTGCCCACAGCGATGGATCGATGACGACGAAACCGGCTACTCCGCCATAGCCGAGCCCGGTCAGCGGCAGGGCCGAGCCAAGCCAGATCGGATCGGACGGGTTGTGAGCACGCCAGGTGCCGACGATGGTGACTCTGGCTCCGCCAGGCAGTGCGAGTGTGTCGCCGACGCGTACGCCCAGCGCCACCGCCGCATCCGCCTGAATCGACGCTTGTGTAGCATCCGCCGGCCATGCGCCCGACACCAGGTCGGCACCTCCGCGAAGGCCGGGAATGGATGCGAGCGCCGAGCGCACGACCCCGCGAGGTCCGTCCAACTCGACCGCGGCAAGTGTCTCCACGTCGCGCAGCACTCGAAGCGGCACTCTCTGGCCGTCCGAGAGCACGCCGTCGATGATCTCCCTGTGCACGCGCACATCCTGTGCGGTCGCATCGCGTGCGAGCGGAATGGTGATCCGGAACCCACCGGACGAACCGGTAAGGGCGGCAAGGCCGGCTCGTGCGCCCGCGGTCGCCGAACCCGCGAGAAAACCCGAAAGGCCAACGCTGAGCGCGGCCAGCAGGAACACCACACCAAACGTCGCAAGGAAGAGGGCGACCCTTGGCCGGGCCCGCTTCAGTGCCAGCACTCGACCACTCTAGGGCGCTAGGAGTGTTGTACCCCCGAACTGGTGCTCCCCGAAGCGGGACTGCCGATCATCCGCGCCGTCGGTCACACTGGGGGAGGCGCCCGAACGCCGTATCGCTTTTTAGGGAAGGCAAGATAAAAGTGTCGGTCAGGGTATTGGTAGTTGAAGACGACGACGACCTCGCGAGGTTGCTTACCATCCGTCTTCGTAACGCAGACTTCGCAGTCGAACGCGCCGCCGATGGTGAAGCGGGAGTACGGCTGACCCGGGAGTTCGATCCGGAGTTCATCCTCATGGACTGGATGATGCCCATCAAGTCCGGCATCGAGGCGGTCGAGGAGATCCGCGCCGACCCGTCCATCCGACAGCCCTACATCGCCGTCCTGTCCGCGAGGTCTGCGCCAGACGACATCATTCGTGCGCGGCAGGCCGGAGCGGATGAATACATCGCCAAGCCGGTCTCGGCCCATGACGTCATCGACCGCGTCTCCTCGATCATCGAGAAGCGACAACAGCTTGTCTCACAGCTGTTTGGCGAACTGCTCGTCGCCTAGGCACCGCGGCGTCAGAATTCACTAACGTGGAGTCATGGACCTCCAGCTTCGCGATCGCGTCGTTCTTGTTGTCGGCGGCACCGGGCTGATCGGATCCGCCATTGCGGAGCGCGCTCGGCAGGAAGGTGCCATCGTCCGCGTCGCATCACGCGGCGGCGCGGGTGGCCTCGCTATTGACGCGGCGAGCGAGGAGTCGATCGCTGACGGCGTCGCGAAGGTGATGGAAGAATTCGGCCGACTGGACGCCGTCGTCGTCAGTGCCGCGCCGAGCGCGCAGACGCTCGACGGGTCTCGGAACAGCGATCCGGCGCAGGTCGCGGCCGCCTTCGATGCCAAGGCGCTCGTATTCCTGAGGGTCGCAAACGCGGTTATCCCGCCGATGCGGGCGGCGGGATACGGGCGCATCGTCGGCATCAGCGGTCAAAATGCTTTTATTACCGGGAACATTACGGGCTCAATCCGGAACGCGGCTCTGATCATCGCGGCGAAGAACCTGGCCGACGAGCTTGCCGGAACCGGTGTCACGGTCACCACCGTGAGCCCCGGCACCGTATCTGAGAACCCGGCGACCTCGGTCGAACCCGGCCGAGGCGGAGAGTCGTCACCCGCGCAAATCGCTGATCTGGTTGCGTTTCTCATCTCGCCGCTCTCCGCGGTGTCCGGCGAATCCATTGCAATCGGACATCGCGTTCGCGGCGTCATCAATTTCTGACGCGGGGTTGCATCGCGGTCAGTTGCGAAGTGCCAGCTGTTCGCTCATCCAGCGCTTGTAGAGGTCCCACGGGTCCTCGACGCCCGCCGCCAGCGAGTCGATGTGATCGGTGAGAGCCCGATGGGAGTGAAACCACTCGCTGCCGGGAAATCGCTGTTCGGCAAACTGAACGTGACGCTTCTGTTCGACGGCCCGTCCCCCGCGTTCAAAGGCGAGCAGTTCGTCGAACCGGAGCTGCGCCAGTCGCGAGCGCGGGTTGCCTGACGTGCCGATCTTGATGCGATCGGCGAAGCGCAGGTAGTAGACGACCTCGACGCGCACCGCTGGGAGGTCGGCATCCGGAACGTCGCCGACCCGCCAGCCACAGGTCGAACAGATCCATCCCCTCGACTCCCGGCGCCCGGTATCCGACCCGCACGCGCGACACGGAGCAGGAAATTCGCCCTCGCTCGTCTCCGTGGCCATGATTTCACCGTACCCAGTGCACCCGACGTCGAGAACGACGGGGGTGTGTTCTACCGTGTGTTCGTGGCGGAGCCAATCGACGCCTGGTGGCAGCGGCGGCAGCGGACGAGAGACCGTGCCGTCCCGTACGCCGTCGGCACCTACCGCGCGGAGTGGGAACGCTACCCCGTACTGATTCGGCAGTACCACCCCGACCTCAACAGCGGGATCACCCTGACCCAGATCCCGCCCGCGGCGGAGGTGTTCCTGGTCTGGCAGTGCGATGTCGGGCACGTCTTCGTCGCCACCCCCGACGAGCAGCGCAACCGACCAGGTGGGCAGCGGCGGCGGTCCGTCTGGTGTCCCGTCTGCGCGCAACTCGCGAATCCCCCGCGCATCAAACCGACGGCTCCAACGCCACCGCCTCCGCGGGCACCCCGGTCGTCACGCCCAGCCCGGGAAGGGCCAGCGGGGAGACTGCCGGGCGACGCGTTCTGGAGTGCTGCCGCCCCGAAGCCGGCGTCCGCGGCGGAGGCAGACCTGCGCCAGCGACTCGCCCTCCGATTCGAGTTCGAGCTCGACTGCAACGCCGTTGTCGTCGCGCGACCGTTCTTCGACCGCCTCGAGGTCTGGCCCGACGTCGTCATCCCCGAGCTTCGGGTCGCGATCGAGTACGACACTGTCGGGCGGCACGGCCTCGAGCATGTCGGCCCAAGGGAGGAATCCGACCGACGCAAGGATCGCGCGCTCCGCGCGGTGCACTGGGAGGTCCTCCGAATCCGGTGCGGAAAGCTTCAACCGATCGGCCCATACGATCTCACGGCATCCGGTGTCACCGGGCGGCTGATGGATCGCCTGTCCACGGCCCTCGGGGAAATTCGTGGCGAGCTGATCGTCAGCGCGTACTGTCGCCGCTGACCAGGATCACCAGTTGCTGCGTCGCCCGGGTCATGGCGACATAGCGGTCGACCGCTCCCTCGATGCCGTCGCCGAAGCGATCGGGGTCCACGAGCACGACCAGATCGAACTCCAGTCCCTTCGCGAGGACCGGAGTCAGTGATCGCACGCGGGAGGTCCCGACGAAGGTCGGATGCCCGATGACGCACGCGACTCCCTCCGCGTGCCCGGCGAGCCACTCGCCCAGGATCACCCCGAGCTCGGAGACGGCACCGTGCGTGACTGGCACCCCGCTCCGTCGAATGGATGTCGGCACGTTGGCATCCGGGAGTGCAGCGCGGATGATCGGCTCCGCCTCGGCCATGACCTCCTCCGGTGTGCGGTAGTTGATCGTCAGCGTCGAGACGGTGACGGGGTCGAGCCCGATCCGGCCGAGTCGGTCCTGCCACGATTCCGCGAACCCGCGGCGGGCCTGCGCGCGATCGCCCACGATGGTGAAACTTCGGGACGGGCAGCGCCGCAGCAGCATCTGCCATTCGGCATCCGTCAGCTCCTGTGCCTCATCGACCACGATGTGGGCGAACGGTCCGGCGAGGAGATCCGGATCGACGCTCGGCAGGGCGGCCTCGTCCTCGAGAGCGTTGCGGAAGTCGTCGCCACGCAACACAGACATCAGGTGCATTTCGCTGTCATCGGTCTCGATCAGGTGCTCGATGACGCGAGACATTTCCTCGCGGTCCGACGCAATCGCGGCATCGCGCTGGTGCCGGCGGCGAGCGGCATCCGGGTCACCCACTCGCTGGCGAGCGGCATCCAGATACGGCAGGTCGGAGACCGTCCACGCACGCGGATCCGGGCGCTGAAGAAACTCGACCTGCTCGGCCGAAAGGTCGGGAGCGCATGCTCGCAGGTAGGCCGGTCTCGACCAGAGGTCGGCGACGATGCCCACCGGGTCGAGCAGCGGCCACGCCCTCGCGAACGCGCTCGCGAGGTCCTCGTTTCGCACCAGCGAGCGCCGCACCTGCGCGGAGGGCACCTCCTCGTCGTCGAACTGGTCGATGAGGATGTCGAGCAGCGCCTCCCAGACCTGGTCGCGTGCGTCATTGTGCGGCGTCCCCACCTCCGCCGAGTCAAAGGCCTCCGCCCATTCGGCCGCACTCAGCCAGACGTCGGCCCAGGGCGTTCCGACGCTCATCCCCTCTGCCGGTGGGGTCTCGTACCTTCGCACCGCCGACTCGATCGCGTTCACCAGGTCGCCAGACGACTTGAGGCGGGCGGCGGCCGGATCGGTCTCGACCAGGGCGGTGGCTCCCTCGACGACCAGGTCGCGGAGGGTGCAGGTCTGCGCGCCGTCCTCGCCGAGGCTCGGGAGAACGTCCTCGATGTAGGCGATGTATCCGTTGTGCGGGCCGACGAACAGCAGGCCACCGCGCCCGCGACCGAGGCGGGGGTCCGAGTAGAGGAGGTACGCCGACCGGTGCAGGGCGACCACGGTCTTGCCGGTGCCTGGGCCGCCATCGACGACCAGGGTGCCGCGAGAGGACGCGCGGATGATCGCATCCTGATCGGACTGGATCGTGCCGAGAACGTCGCGCATTCTGGTCGACCGGCTGCTGCCGAGGCTCGCGATGAACGCCGACTGGTCGTCCAGCGCGGCATTCTGTTCGAGGCCCTCGGCGGTGAACACCTCGTCCCAGTAGTCGGTGATCTTGCCCCCGCTCCAGCGGTACCGGCGGCGGCTCACCAACCCCATCGGGTTGGCGTGGGTGGCGCCGAAGAATGGCTCCGCCGCGGGCGAGCGCCAGTCGACAAGGAGCAGCCCGCCATCCTCGCTGGTCAGGCCGAACCGGCCGACGTAGACGGGCTCCGCATCGTCGGCCCCGACCATGCGCCCGAGGCACAGGTCGAGACCGAAGCGACGCAGCGAGCGCAGGCGGGCCGACAGCCGGTGGATCTCGAGATCGCGTTCGAGCGCCTGCTGGCCGTACCCGCCTTTCGCCGTGCGCTCCCCATCCAGCCGGTCGGTCAGCTCCGCGACCGTCCGCCGGAGATTGCCGGCGATCTCCGCGAAGCGCACCTCGTCGTCGGCAATGAGAGCCGGGTCGCGCTTGGCATCGAGTCGATCGGGCAGGTTGAACGCACTGGCAGCAGGAGTCACGATCGACGATTCTCCTGCGCGGAGGGGGTCTTGCGGCAAGCCCCCCTCGGGGAGATATATTGAAAATGCGGGGATATGGCCTCCACGCATCAACCCGCGGCGCGTGCCACTCTTGGTCGTGTGACAGCGAATTCGACCGGTCCGTTGGCCTCCGCGCTTCAGCACCGCTTCCGCCGAATGACCGGACGCAACACCGACGAACCGCACCGCGCATCCACGCCACTGGAACTGCTATTCGATCTCACGTTCGTGGTCGGGTTCGGCCAGGTGGCCGCCCAGACCGCAAGGGTGCTCGCCGACGGTCATGCGCTCCCGGCGCTCGAGGGCTTCCTCTTCGGGATGCTCGCTGTGTGTTGGGCCTGGGTGAACTTCTCCTGGTTCTCGTCCGCCTTTGACACGGACGACTGGTTCTTTCGCGTCACAACCATGGTGCAGATGGTGGGCGTTCTGGTGCTCTCGCTCGGACTACCGGCGCTGTTCACATCGCTCGCCCATGGGACAGGCATCGACAACACGGTGATGGTCGCCGGGTACGTGATCATGCGCATCGCCATGGTTGCGCAGTGGCTGCGCGCCGCCGCGCAGGATCCAACCAAACGGCGGATCGCCCTGTCCTATGCGCTCACCATTGTGATCGCCCAGCTCGGGTGGGTCGGGCTTCTATTCGTCCATTCTCTTGTGGTCCTCATCCCGAGCATCGTCGTCGTATTCGTCATCGAAGCACTCGGCCCCCTCTTCGCCGAGCGAAAGGATGACGGCACGCCCTGGCACGCTCGCCACATCGCCGAGCGCTACGGCCTGCTCACGATCATTGCCCTGGGCGAGGGCGTCGTGGGGACGATCGCCTCCGTCTCTGCTGTTGTTCAGCTCGCGGGCTGGAGCAGCGAGGCGGTACTGATCGTGGCCGCCGGAACCGGCCTCACCTTCGGTCTATGGTGGATCTACTTCACCGTTCCGTCGGCAGAGGTGTTGCACCGGCATCGCGGGCGCGCGCTCGGGTGGGGATACCTGCACATTCCGCTATTCGCCTCCATCACGGCGGTCGGTGCCGGCCTCCAGGTCGCCGCTCTGGTGATCGAGGGTCGCTCGAAGGTCGGCTCGGTGGGAGCCGTCTCGATCGTCGCCGGGGCTGTACTGCTCTTCGTCCTCGCGCTGTTCGCGATTTACACGTACCTCGTGCGCGCCGTGGACGCATTCCACGGGGTTCTGCTGGTCATCGTTCTCGCGCTGCTCGCCCTGGCCATAGCGCTCGCGTCGGTTGGTGTCTCCATGGGTGTGTGCCTCGCGGTTGTGACGCTCGCGCCGATCGCGGTCGTGGTCGGCTACGAGACGGTTGGCTACCGCCACGACGAGGCTGTGCTCGCCCGCGTCACTCGGTGACGAACGGGCGTTCGGCCTCCACGTCGAGTGCATCGTCTTCGTGGACAGCACGAGGCCGGACGATCAGCGCAACGAGTGCACCGACGACGCAGATCGCGGCCGAGATCAGCATCGTGGTGGTCATGCCATGCAGGAACGCAACATCGGTGAAGGCACGGATCTGCGCGGCTACAGCCCCAGGAGCTCCGGTCGGGATCGGGGCGACACCACCGGCGACCGCGGTGCTACCGAGTTTGCGAAGCGGCCCGGTGAGAGCCGTTGGCAGGCCGGAGCGGTCGAGCTGCTGACCAAACGATGAGCTGGTGGTTATCGCCATGAAGCCACCGAGGATCGCGACGCCGAGGGCGGCACCGAACCGGGTTGCGGTCTGTTGCACACCCGACGCTGGTCCTGCGAGGACGACGGGCGCGTTCCCGACGGTTGCGTTGACAGTCGCCGTGACCAGAAGCCCGAGTCCGAAGCCGACGAGCGCGAGGCCGACGGCAAGCTGTGAGTAGCCGCCGTCGATCTGCGCGAACGACATCGCCACCATCCCGGCCGCGAGCAGTAACGCGCCAATGAAGAGCGACCAGCGGTCGCCGATCCTGGGAATGATCCGTCCCGAGAGCACAGCCCCGACCAGGAGCGAGAGGCCGAGCGGGAGCACCCAGACTCCGACTGTTGTGGCGGGCACGTGCTGGATCTGAAGCCAGAACAGCGTCACGAGAAACAGGGAGCCGTTGAGGGCGAAGAACGCCAACACACTCAGCCCCGCCCCCGCAGAAAACGAGCGATCCCGAAACAGCGAAAGGGGCACGAGTGGGTCTGCCGCGCGCCGCTCAACCAGGACGAAGCCCACGAAGGCGATCATCGAAATCGCGAACAGGATGATCGTGCTTGGCGCAGACCATCCACTTGTCGGAGCGTCGATGAGGGCGTAGACGAGAGTGGTGAGGCCGCCGACCAACAGGATGGTGCCCGCGTAGTCGAATCGCGCGCTTGTGGGGATGCGTACCTCCCGCAGAAGGATGCCGCCGACGATCAGGCAGACGACGGCGATCGGTACATTGATGAACATCGTTGATCGCCACCCGAAGTTCTGGACCAGCACACCTCCAATCACAGGCCCCGCGGCGATCGAGAGACCCTGAACCGAGTTGAAGATACCGATCGCGGCCGGCAGTCGTCGCTCCGGGAAATTCACCCGCAGAAGGGACAGGGCGTTCGTCGTGAGGAAGCCGCCAAAGACTCCCTGGACAGCGCGCAGAGCAATGATGAGGACAACCGGTATCGAGAAGCCGATGATCAGGGAGACGAGTCCGAACCCGGCGATCCCGATCAGGAACACCCGACGACGACCGAACCGATCCCCGAGCTTCCCGGCCAGAACCAGCGAGGCCGTCAGGCCGATGAGGTACGAACTCGTGATCCACTGCAGGTCGCCCAGCCCAATGTGTAGGTCGTTCGCAATGTCTGCGTTGGCAACCGCGAGGATCGTGGTCGCCAGACCGGGCATCAGTGCCCCCAGAGTCACCGCCAAGAGTGAAAGCCAGCCCGATCGAGCGGATGGAGATCGCGAGTCATTGTGGGATATAGTGGACATATATCCACTATATGAAGATGATGGAAAAATGTCCACTACATCGGATGAGGGCACAGGCACTTCGCGTCCGGCGCTCGAGCTCGCTCTTGGAACTGAACTCAACGCCCTGCTCAGCGCGTCGCGAGCGCTCACCGAACGAAGCGCTGCTCGCTTCCACTCTGGTCTCCGCCCCGCAGCGTTTCACCTCGCCCGGTGGGTCTACGCCTACGGTCCGACGAAGCCAAGCACGCTCGCCCGCGAGGTCGGCATGGATCGAAGTTCGACCAGCAACCTGATCCGTCAGATGAAGAACCTCGGCCTGGTGGACTCCACGCCCGATCCGGCAGACTCGCGGGGAGTCATCGTCGCGCTCACCGCTCTGGGCAATCGGCGTGTCGCCGAGGCCCTCGATCTGCGGGGCTCGGAGTTCTTTGAACGCACAGGCTCTTGGGAGGCGCGGGATCTCGCAACCCTTGTCGACCTGCTGCACCGGTTTAACGCCACCGACCTGGGCGCGGGCCGCTAGATGGCGGTGCGACCGCCGTCGACCGGGATGACCGCGCCGGTGACGTAGCTCGCCCGCGGCGACGCGATGAAGCCGACGACCTCCGCGATCTCTTCGGGCTGTGCGGCGCGACCGAGCAGGGTGGTATCGCCGAGGCCCTTCGTGCGGCCCGAGGTGGTTCCCGTGTAGACGGGTCCCGGTGCCACGGCGTTCACCCGCACGCCGCTCGGGCTGTACTCGGCGGCCCAGGCTCGAGTCAGTGCCACGAGTGACAGCTTGGTCGCACCGTAGGCGGCGCCGCCGGGCATGCCAATGGTGCCGGCCATGCTCGCGATGCTGACAATACTTCCCGCACCCTTGGCGGCCATGGCCGGTGCGAACGCCGCGGTCAACAGATAGGGCGCCCGAACGTTTGCGTCGAAGAGCTCGTCGAACTTCGCTGCGTCGAGGTCCGGCGTCGGGCCGAACCACGAGAACCCGGCGTTGTTGATGAGGATGTCGACGTCTCCTGCCTCGGCCACCAGGCTCTGTACGCCTTCGGTGCTACCGACATCGGCCGCGATGAATCGCGCCCGTCCGCCAGACAACTCAATCTCCTCGATTACCGCAGCGCCTCGGTCGGCGTCCCGTCCGTGGACGAGAACGGTCGCCCCCTGGGCCGCGAGTTGAATCGCAACGGCACGGCCGATGCCGGACGTTGCTCCCGTGACGAGCGCGATCTGGCCCTCAAGGTCGTGGCTGGTTGTGGCTGGCATGGCGTGTCCAATCTTTGTACCGATCTGTCTAATAGCCCCACTTTAGACACAGTTGTCTAAAGTTGCAAGGGTCTTTTAGACAGATCAGTCTGATATGCTGAGCCAGTGGTGGAAGCAGCGGAAAAAAAGGCATCGCCGCGGCAGCGGCTGCTCGCGGCCGCAGACGAGCTGTTCTACAGCGAGGGCATCCGTTCGGTCGGAATCGATCGAGTGATCGAGAGGGCGGGCGTCGCCAAGGGTTCGCTGTACTACAACTTCAGCGGCAAGGACGAACTCGTCAAGGAGTACCTGCTCGGGCGCCACGCGTCCTGGACTGCCCGCATCGATGCCGCGATTGTGTCACAGTCGGGTCCGAAAGACCGGGTTCTGGCGGTCTTCGATGTGCTCGGCGAACTGTTCGCGGAGCCCGACTTTCGCGGCTGCTCCTTCGTAAACGCGGTCGCCGGGGCACCGGAGGGTGGCCCCGAACTCGCCGCCGCCGCGAACTTCCGTCTGTGGCTGCACGGGATGTTCGGCGACCTTGTTGGCGCGCTCGACGTGCGGAACCCAGCGGTGCTCGCCGGCCAGCTCGTGATTCTCTACGACGGGGCGGTCGCGGCCGCCCAAATGGATGCCGAGCCCACGGCGGCGCACACCGCGAAGACGTTGGCCGCGATGGCGATCGAGGCGGCGAGCCGCTAGCTCGCCACCTCGATCGCGGCCGTACAACGACCCGACTACGGGAGTAGGTGCCCGGCCGCGGTGAACAGGCGGTACCACTCCTCGCGCGACAGGTGGATGTCGGATCCCGCGGCGGATTCGATGACTCGTGACGGCTTGGTCGTGCCCAGCACGACCTGCATGGTCGCGGGATGCGTCGTGATCCAGGCAACGGCAATGCCAGTAGGGGTGACGCCATGCGTGGCCGCGATTTCGTCGAGCGCGTCGTTGAGGGGTCCATAGTTCTCGCGGTCGCCGATGAACACGCCGTCGAAGAAGCCCTTCTGGAACGGTGACCACGCCTGAAGCGTGATGTCGTTCAGTCGGGCGTAATCGAGGATGCCATTGTCGCGGTCGATGGACTGGTCCAGCGCCGCCATGTTGGCGGAGATCCCGGCCGCAATGAGTGGCGCGTGCGTGATGCTCAACTGCACCTGGTTGAACGCCAGGGGCTGGCTGACCGAACGCTTCAGGAGCTCGACTTGCGGCGGGGTCTGGTTGGATACGCCGAAGTTGCGCACTTTTCCCGACTTCTGCAGGGAGTCGAAGGCCGCCGCAACCTCATCCGGCTCAACCAGGGTGTCGGGGCGGTGCAGCAGCAGGATGTCGAGGTAGTCAACCCGCAGTGCGGCCAGGCTCTCGTCGACCGACTCGAGGATGTGCTCCTTCGAGAAATCCCAGAACCCGTCGCGGATTCCGACCTTCGACTGGATGATGACTGACTCACGATCGGCGGGGGCGAAGGTGATCGCGTCGCCGAAGCGCCGCTCGCACCCGTGGTTGCCGCCGTAGACGTCGGCGTGGTCGAAGAAGTTGATTCCCGAATCGCGCGCAGCGCCGACGAGGTCCTGGATCTCCTTATCGTCCAGCTCGGCAATCCGCATTAGTCCGAGGATGACCCTCGAGGCTTCGAGGGACGTCTGTGGCGGAGTGAATGTCTTCATTTCTCTATCCTCTTCATTTCGTGATCCTTGTTGATTCTGTTGTCGCGTCCACGGCCGCGATGCCCGGCCAGGACACCGTCATGATCTGCTCGGCCAGACGATCGGTGAGCGGCTGGTGCTCGTACATCAACCGGTAGTAGATCGGCGCGAACAGCACATCCGCGACCACCTCGTAGTCCAGTCCCGGCCGAACCTCCCCGCGCCGCACACCCTCAATGAGCAGCCTGACGACGGCCCCCCGACGTGGCGCGAGCCAGTCGACGATGAGGGCACGACCCACCACCGGGTCGGCGACGGACGCTGCGGTGAGCCCCCGGAGCAGTGCGCCGGCCGGTGAGTCGCGCACAACGATAACGAGCGCCGTCAGATATCCGGCGAGCGCCTCGCGGGTGGTCGCCGACGGTGTTGACTCGATCGTCCCGCGGGTGCGCTCGAGGAGTCCCTCGAGGAGCACCGCCGCGGACGACGGCCACCACTTGTAGACGGTTGTGCGGCTGACCCCGGCGCGAGCGGCGATCCCGTCCACGCCGGTACCCCACGCGCCCTCCAGCGCGAGCTCGGCGGCCGCATCAAGCACCGAGCGCCGCGCATCCTCGCTTCGGGGACGCCCGCGTCGGTTTGCTGGTTGCGAATTACTGGACACGATGTACAGTATATGCAGACGATCATCGAGAATGCAACGAAGTGAGGAAGTTCATGTCTGACAAAACGAATATCGACAACACCGTTGTCCGGGTAGCGGTGCTTGGCACCGGAACGATGGGGGCGGCGATGACCCGCTCGCTCCTCCGATCGGGGTTTCCGGTCACCGTCTGGAACCGCAGTCCCGAGCGGGCGAAGCCCCTCGTCGAGGCCGGAGCACGGATGGCATCCGACCCCGCCGACGCGGTGCATGACGCCGACGTCGTGCTCACCATGCTGTTCGACGCCGACGCCGTCCTGAGCGTTGCCGCGGAGTTTCTCCCGGCCGCGCGCACCGGAACGATCTGGATGCAGAGCGGCACGATCGGTGCCGACGGGATTGCCGCAGTTGCCGCTGCCGCCGCCTCGAGACGGATTCCCGTTATCGACGCACCGGTACTCGGAACGAAGGACCCCGCCGAACGCGGGATGCTGACCGTGCTCGCTTCCGGCGAGACCGCAGCAATTGCGGCACTCCGGCCGGTGTTCGACGCGATCGGGTCGAAAACGGTCGTCGTCAGCGATCGGCTGGGAGACGCATCCGACCTCAAACTCGTCTGCAACACCTGGGTCGCGAGCCTCACCGCCGGAATCGCGCAGTCAGTCGCGCTCACCCGCGACTTCGGCCTGGAGCCGACCATGTTCGCCGACGCGATTAGCGGCTCCGCGTCGGACAGCCCGTACGTGCACATCAAGGGCGCGACGATTCTCGAGGGAAAGCGCGATCCACAGTTCGCCCTCGACGGCTTGCTGAAAGACCTGCGCCTGGCGCAGGCGACCGCTGGTGCGTCGAATGCCAGCCCCTACCTCGACGCTCTCGAGAGCCTCTACTCGACCGCCAGCGACGAGGGTCACGGTGGCGAGGATGTCGCATGGGTCTACGACGCGATCGTCGCGCCGATCGCGGTGCGCTGACCCATGCACCCACGCACCTATTTCGCACATCCGCTACACGGCCCGCTGCCTGCGATTCTGCTCCTGCTCACCTTCGGCACCGGAGTCATCGACGCGATCAGCATCCTCGGTCTTGGTCGAGTCTTCATCGCCAACATGACCGGCAACGTGGTCTTCATCGGCTTCGCGTTGGCGGGCGCTCCCGGCTTCAGCCTGTGGGGCTCGGTCGTCGCACTGGCCGGCTTCCTGGTCGGTGCGGCGGGCGGCGGTCTCGTGATTGCACGATTCGCGGCGCACAGGGGCAGGATGCTCCGCAACGCGCTGATCGTCCAGCTCGCCCTGTTCGTGGTGGCGCTGGTGATCAGCATCGTCGCGGGCACGCCCGTGCCGATCGCCGCACAACTGGTGATCGTGGCGACCGGCTCGATCGCGCTCGGAATACAGAATGCGGTGGTGCGCCACCTTGCCGTTCCCGACATGACGACGACCGTGCTCACCATGACCCTCACCGGCATCGGATCGGACCTTCGCAAGAAGGATCTGGCGACGGCCGGACGACGGCTGATCGCGGTGCTTGCCATGGTCATTGGCGCCGGAATCGGCGCCATCCTCGTGCTGCGTCCCGGTGTCAGTGCCGGGATCGTCGCGGTGACGGTCGTGCTCGCCGTTGCCCTGGTTGGAACGGCTATCGCGTCACGCGGTACACCCTCATGGGCGACCGGCGCGACGCGATAGCGGATCTGGCTCTTGGCGACTAGTAGGCGCCAAGGACCGTGTCGCCGGTCGAGACGAAGACATGGTGCGGCCAGTTGACACCGATGTAGTGCACCTCGTACTCACCGTCGCTGAGCTTCACGACGCGGTCGACAACGCCGCCCGGGTATGTCGCGAGCGCAACTTCCGCCGCCTTGTCGGCTGCCGTTCCGGTGACGATGGTGCCTGAGCCCTCCGTGTAGTCCGTCGGGACCTTGCCATCCTTATTCGCCTTGCTCGGCGAGCCCTGCGTGAAGGCGACGACCGCCGACGGCGTGTACGACGGGGCGCCGGCAGGGGCCGGAGGCTGCACGACGACCTGTGACGCCGTGATGGTCGTGCTGTCCACCATGCCGAGCACGAGAACACTCGCACCCTTCACCACCTCGGTCGCCGTCGCCGGGGTGGTTCCGTTCTCATAGGTCGTGGACGAACCATCCTTGACGGTGACCTTCTGGCCGGCGACCGTCGTCATGGTGAAGCCAGACGATGTGACACCGGTGATCGTGCCAGTAGAGCCGCCCTCCGCGGGCCCGGACCGAGCATTGGATCCGCCACCGCCTGCCGCGCCAGGGAAACCGTGCCCGGCTGCGGCCGGCGCGGAGCTGGAGGACGACGTCGGGGTAGATGATGCCGACTGGGATGTTGCGGCGCACCCGGTGAGTGCGATCGCCGCGGTGGAGAGAACGGCGACCGTGATCCACGCGTTTCTCTTGTTCAGCAGTGAGCGGAGCCCCTTGAAGCGGGCTGGGTCTGTCGGACTGGTGTTCATGATTTCGCTCCTTACGTTTCGGAAATCTCCCAAGAGAATGTCAACCGAAGCAAAGAGCAACCTATGGGCGGTCTATGAGGTTTCGGAGAGTCGCGCGTTGGTCGTGGCGAACAGCGCCGGGCGCTTTCTTGCCCACACCACGAGTCCGATATAGACCAGGTCGAAGACGCTGCAGAGCAGCCCAATCCAGAGGATGAACGGAAGGTTGCCCAGCACGCCGATCAGGATGGTCGGGGCGAGCGTACCCAGCCACTTGGCGATGGCGATGACCAGGGACTGGCCGCGCGTACCGCGGCGGGCAACCAGCAGGGCGATGAACAGGCCCGACATGAGCAGGTTCTGCAGGAAGGCGGAGTAGCGGGCGCCATCCGTCCATCCGAACTGGCCGATGAAAAGCGCCTGGACGGCGTACGACGCCCCGAATATGACGATGCCCCAGCCGATGAAGAGCGGCCGAGTGACGAATTTGGGTAGTTCGGCCCGCCCAAAACGGAAGAACGTGTAGACGATGACAACATCGGCTGCCGCCCACAGGACGTTGATGATCGACTGCGCGGACACCGCGCCGATGAGCCCGTGCACACCGTAGATGGTCTCCCACGCGATGTTGAGCCCCAGTGCCGCGACCGGCATGGCATACGTCTTGTACTTGAATCCGAGTCGAATCGCTTCGATGTAGACGATGGTCCACGCCAGTCCGCTGGCGATGGTGAGGAAGAGTTCCATGAGATTCTCTGCTTTCTAGTTGTGATGCCGGTATCGGCGAATGAGGTCCGCAACGGCCTCGCCGAGCATTTGCGGTTCTGCGGTGGATGGGCTGGCGAGGTGCACGATCAGGAGGCCCTGAATGGCGGCGCCAACGATCTGGGCGCCGCGCTTGTCGCCTTCATATGGCGTGAGTAGGTCGGTAAGCCTGTCGTTGAAGAGGGCGACCACTGGCCGCAGCTCCTTGTCGTGTGCAGCCGCCAGGACGAGTTCGAATACGGCCGCCGTTTCGATACGTCGCTCGAGGACGAGCCGAACGGCGAAGGCGGCGCAGATGTCCGGGGTCTCCTCGACGCGCGTCGCCGCTGCCAGGACGAGGCCGGCAAGCTCCAGACCGATGCTCGAGCCAGCGTGTTCAAGCGTGTCCCGTCGGAGATCGCCGATCGAGGGAAAGTGATACGTAACGGATGCGATCGAGACCTGCGCGTCCTCCGCGACCGCGCGATGAGTGAGTGAGCCGGAACCGCGATCCGCAACGATGCGGATGGCCGCCTCGAGCAAGAGGCTGCGTCGCATCGCGCCGCGGGCTAGTCGCCCGTCGGTTTCGTTCGCCATCTCGACCTCCAACTATCAGTATTAATGTACTGATAGTTTGTGTCAACACCGCATTGATACCAAATTCGGAGCGAATCGCAATGAGGGCCATAGCCGCGGTCCATACCGTGTGAACCGATCACGCAATCGAGATGGGGCACATGATTTCAGCGGCCATGAAACACAGAACGGCACGGGGAGGCGTCGCAACTCTCGGTGCGGCAGCGGTTCTCGCTCTGCTCGTCGCCTGCGCGGCCACGCCGTCGCCGGCATCGAGCGGTGCCGGCCTGCCGACACCCACTCCTACGCCCACGAGCACGTGCGCGAACTTCCCGGGCGGCGCGGGCGGCGCCAGACCCAGCCATGCTCCCGGCGCCGGTGGGGGTCAGGGCCAGTTCGGCGGCGGGTCCGGGCAGCGTCCCGGACCGCGGCCGTCTGGAGCTCCCGGCTGCTTCGGTGGTGGGCGTGGCACGGGTAGCGGCACCGGCACCAACAGTTAGCTGTCAGCGGGCGATTGCACGGTTTCGAACTTCTCGCGAAGCCATCTCGCCTGTTTTCTCCAGTGCTGGCCCTGGCCGCCTTCGTGCTCGTTGAATCCATAGACCTCGATCGACGATTCTCCGGCGTAGTTGTTGTGCGCCGCGAACACCGTGGAAGGGGGACACACCGGATCCATCAGTGCCACCGAGAACAGGGCGGGAGCGCTGGCTCGAGCGGCAAAGCTCACGCCGTCGAAGTAGGAGAGGGTGCGAAAGGTCTGCTCTCCGAGGTCCCGGTGGACGGCCAGGTAGCGCACTATCTCGTTGTACGGGTCTGAGTCGGTGAGACCGACCGCGCGCTCAAAGTGGCAGAGAAAGGGAACATCAGGGAGCACGGCGACAAGGTCCTCCCGGAGCCCGGCAACGGCGAGCGCTATTCCACCGCCCTGGCTTCCCCCGGCGACGGCAATACGATCCGGGTCGACGGATGCGAAGCTCCGGACGGCGTCAACCGCGAGTACGGCGTCCGTGAAGACCCGACGGTAGTAGTAGCTGGACGGGTCCTCGATTCCGCGGGTTACGAACCCGGGAACGGCGGGGCCGGACCCAACGGGGTCCGCGGTACCCCCGCCCGAGCCCCACACACTCCCCTGTCCTCGGGTGTCCATAAAGAGGTAGGCGTAGCCGGCGGCGGCCCAGGCCAGGCGCTCGTGCGGGAAGCCGCGGCCACCACCGTATCCGTTGTATTCGACAACCGTCGGGAGGGGACCGTCGTGACCGGCGGGCACGACGAACCACGCCTTGACCGGGTGCCCGCCGAATCCCGAAAATTCGACGTCGAAGACCTCGAATCCGTCGAGGAATGACTCATACGGAGTCATCACCGTCTCGCGCGCAGAGAGCCGTGCCTCGGCGAGTGTCGTCGACCAAAACTCATCAAAGTCCTCGGGCTCAGACGGGGTTGGTCGGTAGACACGCAAATCATCGAGCTCAAAATCAAATCGCGACATCGGGTCCTCTTGGGGTTGTATTGGGAATCAATCGAGCGTATCCAAGTCGGGGAGCGACCTCTCGATCACGTATTGTGCTCCGATGGGTGAGATCAGGCTGCGCCGCACCAGCGTGCGCCAGAGTTCCACCGGCGCGGGCGCGCTGTCGATGGCCTCCATGTTTCGGGTCACCTGAGCCGGGCTGTCCGCGCCAAAGACGATGGCGCGAATTGCCGGGTGCGCAGCCGCGAACTGGAGCGCAATCCGCGGCACCGTCGTGCCGAAGTCGTCACAGACGTCCGCCATTTCGTTGACTCGGTGAATGAGCGATTCCGTCGCCGCGCCGTAATCGAAGGCCGAACCAGCGGCCGGACGCAGGGACGCAAGTACACCGCTGTTGAACACCCCGGCATTCAACACGTCGACGGCGCGTTCCTCGCAGGCGGGCAGCAGGTCGGTCGCCGCCTCCTGGTTCACGAGTGTGTAGCGGCCCGCCACCATGATCGCGTCGACATCGGTCTCCTCGACAAACTGCAGCAGTGTTGCCGAAGATTTCGTTCCGACACCAATCGCCCCGATAACGCCTTCGTCTCGAAGGCGTTCGAGAGCGGGGTAGGCCTCGCGGATCGCCTGACCGGGATCGGCGAGATGCTCCTGCGGGTCATGGAGCAGCACCAGATCGATTCGATCCACGTTGAGCCGCTTCAGCGACGAGTCGAGCGAGCGTCGCACACCGTCCGCGCTGAAATCCCAGCGCCGAACCAGCCGGGCGGGAACAGCGAATCCCCCCGGGTCGTCCTCACCCGCAAATGCCGGATTCGGGTCGAGCATCCTGCCGACCTTGGTGCTGATCACGAATTCGTGTCGACGATGGGCGGCCAGCGCGTCACCGAGTCGACGCTCCGACAGCCCTAGCCCGTAGTGCGGGGCCGTATCGAAATGGCGGATCCGGCTCGCCCAGGCGGCCTCGACAATGTCGGAGGCGACGTCATCGCTCATGGGCCGGTAGAGGTTGCCCAACTGGGCGCAACCGAGCGAAACCGGGCCGATCTCGATTCCTCGCCGAGCCAGTCGTCCGGGGGTGGGCGCGTTCGCTTTCGTCACCCCTTGGTGGACCCGGCGAGCATGCCGGAGACCAGCGCACGCTGCGAGAACAGGAACACGACAAGCACCGGAAGGATGGCGATGATGATCGAGAGAGCCAGCTCCGGGCTTTGGATGTTGAGGCCCTTTCCGGCGAGCGGATTGAATGACGGTGTCGACGACAGGAGCTGGTTGAGGCCCACCTGGATCGGGAACTGGTCGCTGCTCGGCAGCACGAGGTACGGCAGGAAAAAGTTGTTCCAGTTTCCGACGAAGCTGAAGAAGGCGACAAGCGCGATCACGGGTTTCGCCAACGGCAGCGCGATCCGCGTGAACAGTTGCCACTCGCTCGCGCCATCGATTCGCGCCGCCTCGAGCATCTCGGACGGAAGGCTCGTCGCGAAGTAGATGTAGACCAGGTAGACCCCGAACGGGAAGAACGAGAACGGCAGGATGATCGACCACACCGTGCCGATGAGGCCGAACAGGTTGAGCTCGAGGAAGAGCGGCAGCACGAGCGATGCCGACGGCATGATCATCACCAGCAGGGTGATCGTGAGCAGTACCTTCCGGCCGCGGAACCTGGTGAGCGCGAGCGCGTACCCCGCGGGGATGCTGGTCGCGAGGGTGAGGATGAGCGAGCCGCCGGAGTAGATGGCGGAGTTCTTCAACCAGACGAAGAGGATCCCGTTTTCGAACGACACGAGGTGGCTCCATGCCGCCCCGACATTGGAGAGTGCGCCGAACGACAGCGGAGAGAGGTCGAGCAGCTCACCGGCGGTCTTGGTTGGCGCGAGGAGCAGCCAGACGATGGGAAGCACGAAGAAGATCAGCAGGAGCGCCAGGATCAGCACCACGACGAGGATGCTGGCGACGCGCGATGCGCGTCCGCGTCGCTGGGCCGACGGGTGCCGAGTGGATGTGGATGTCATTCGTTGTCCGCCTTGAACAGTCCGGATCGGGTAACGAGGATGCCTGCTCCGACTAGCCCGATCGCGAGCAGGAAAATGGAGACGGCTGCTGCGCCGTTGAAGTCGCCAAACTGGAAGGCGAGTACGTACGCGAGTTGGTTGGGCGACCAGGTCGGGTTCAATCGGCCGAGACTCGCTGATTGCAACAACTGTGGCTCGATGAACAGCTGGGTGCCCGCGGCAAACGCGAGGATCGTCATGTAGGCAATCCACTTGCTAATCATGGGGATCTGGATGAACCAGGCCGACTTCCACGGACCGGCGCCGTCCATGCGGGCGGCCTCGATGATCTCGTCGGGGATGTTGTTGAGTGCGCCGTACATGACGACGATCCAGCCGCCGGCACCCGTCCAGAATGCGATGAGGACGAAGATCACCGGAAGACTCTGTGGCGCGATGACCTCGGAGAAGGTGCTGAGGCCGAGGGCGTTCAACAACCCGGACACCGGGCTGACCCCGGGGTCGAGCATGAACATCCAGACGAGAACGCTGGCAACGCCCGCGAGAGCTCCCGGAATGTAGAAGAGGAACCGGAACACCGACGAAAGCCCCGGCCTCATCCGGCTCCTGAGGATGACCGCCACGACCACGGTCAGCACGACCAGGATGACGAGCCACAGCACGAGGTAGATGAGGATGTCGGAGAATGCCGGCCCGAAGCGATAATCCTGGATGACCTTGATGAATTGGCCCAGACCGGTGAACTGTCCGCGGTCGTTCGTCACCGCCAGGTACACGGCGTAGAGGGTGGGAAAGACGCCGAAGGCGAGAAGCAGGATGACGTAGCCCGCGACAAAGGCGTAACCGGCCAAGCCTGCCCGACGCCGCGGAGCGCGACGACGGGCCAGCTTGGGGGTGGCGGGCGCCGTGAGGCGCCCGCCCGTGTTCAGTGCAGTCATTTTGTGGTGACCGTGTATCCAACCGATTTCGCTTCATCGACGATCGCGGACTGCCATGCCGGCAGTGTCTCCGTCAGCGTCTTCCCCGCGGTCAGTGCGGGCAACACTACGCTCGACCATGCCGTCGAATCGCTGAACTTGGTGTTCGACCACCCAGTCCATACCTCATTCGCAGCCGTGGTGAACGCGCCGCTCACGTCGGTTGCAAAGTACTTGCTGTTCGCCGGGTTTGCGAGCCACACCTTGGCTGCCGGGCTGTACGCCGGGTAGGTAGGTGCACCGCCCTGGTTGGCGTTCGACGTGGTGAGCCATGACGTGACCGCGGTCGCTGCCTTCAGGTTCTTGCTGTGCGACGAGACCATCCAGACGGCACCGCCGACGTTGCCCGTGGCGGCAGTCGAGTCGCCATCCCAGGTCATCGGGTTCGCTGCTGCGATCTGTCCGGCGGGCGTCTTGAACCCACCGTTGAAGATGTACTGCCCGTACCAGGACGGACCGACGGCCATGAGGACCTTCGGGGCGACGTCCTTGATGAAGTCGGCGTTGTTCGACGCCTGGGTGCTGATCGACTTGTTGGCGATCATCGAGTCGAGAACGGTCGCCATCCGGGTGCAGTCTGGATCGCTCAGCGCTACGCGCAGCGTGTTCGGCTTCACGAGATCGAAGGCGGGGCACTGGCTCGACCAGAAGTAGGACTCCTGCGAGTTGGAGTCGCCGACCCAGCCGAGTACGTAACCCGGGTGCTCCTTCGCGACTGTCGCGCCGAGGGCCTCGTACTGCTCCCACGTCGTCGGAACGGTGTACCCGAACTGGTCGAACAGCGACTTGTTGTACCAGGTCACGACCTGCGCGATGTCGTTGCGCAGGCAATAGGTGTGCCCGTTGTACTCACACGGAGTCAGCGAACCCTTGGCGAAGTTGTCGAGTGTTGACTTGGAGACGAGCTCGTCCATGGGTGCAGCGAACGCCTGAGCGGACGGAGTGGTCGGCTTGGATGCCCACGTGACGTCGGTCGGCGACGCGAAGACGACATCCGGCCAGCCCTTACCGGTGCGGTCGAAGAGCTGGATCTTCGTCTGCAGGTAGGTCGAACCGTCGGCGCTGCCGTCGAAGGTGACGATGTTCAGCTTCGTGTTCGGGTGTGACTTTTGGTACGCCTGAACGGCGGGAAGACGGGTGGAGTCCGTCCAGACCGTGATCGTCGACTTGTCGTTCTGGGTGGCCTTCGTGAAGCTTCCCGCGCCGGTCGCGGTCGACTGGGCGGCGCTTGCGCAGCCAGCCAGCACGGCGACGGAGACGGAGAATGAGACAACGGCAAGCGCAGCGCGTACAACGCGCCGTTTGGAGGTCCCTGAATTAGGTACCATTGGTGACTTCATTGTCTTACCTTTCTTTACTGTGGTTGTGTCGGAATTGCGGTTGGTGCTGCTGTCAGGCATGAGATCTAGGGGATCTCAATAAATGCCTGCAGTTCTGGGCCGTACTCGAGCGTCGACGGAAGACCGATGCCCGGACCTCGTGGAGCGTGCACGAGGCCGGCAGCATCGACGTACCGCTCCCTCGTGACCGTGCTCGAGGTGACGAGCGACTCGTAGTACGTGGTGTTCGAAATCGCCATACAGAGGTGATGATTCGGGATGTCCGAGCCGTGCACCTCCGTGCGCAACCGGTAGGCGTCGGCGAGGTGAGCGGTTCGCATGGCGCCGGTGATCCCGCCGCGAAGGGTTGTGCTTGCGCGCACGCCGAACGTGGCGGCCCCTGCCGTGATGAAGTCGGCCGAGTTCATGTGTGCGCCGTCCGAGGTCTCGGCGACCAGTAGTGGGACATCGACGGCTCTGGCGAGCCGCCCGTACGCCGTGATGCTGAATTCACGCATCGGCTCCTC
>JAUZFP010000063.1 GCA_030838475.1 Actinomycetota bacterium | reverse complement strand
CCGCACGACGCCAACTACCTGTTCGATCGATTCCGAGATCTCGTTATCTCGAGCAAGGCCACGAGCTAATGCCGAAGCGGACAGATATCAACTCGGTGCTGGTCATCGGATCCGGCCCCATCGTCATCGGTCAGGCCGCCGAGTTCGACTACTCCGGCACGCAGGCCTGCCGTGTTCTCCGTGAGGAGGGCGTGCGCGTCATCCTCGTGAACTCGAACCCGGCGACGATCATGACCGATCCGGACTTCGCCGACGCCACCTACATCGAGCCGATCACCTGGCAGGTCATCGAGACCATCATCGCGAGGGAGAAGCCGGATGCGATCCTCCCGACCCTGGGCGGCCAGACCGCGCTGAACGCGGCCATCGAACTGCACAACCACGGCATCCTCGAGAAATACAACGTCGAGCTCATCGGTGCGAATTTCGAGGCCATCAATAAGGGTGAGGATCGCCAGATCTTCAAGCAGCTCGTGCTCGATGCGGGCGCCGACGTCGCCCGCAGCCACATCGCGCACACGGTCGATGAAGCGATTGCTGCAGCGGCCGATCTCGGATACCCGCTCGTCATCCGGCCGTCGTTCACCATGGGCGGGCTTGGGTCGGGTTTCGCCTACAACGAGTCTGAACTGATTCGAATGGTCACAGACGGACTGCACCAGAGCCCGACCACCGAGGTGCTCATGGAGGAATCGATTCTCGGCTGGAAGGAATACGAGCTCGAGTTGATGCGAGACACGGCGGACAACACCGTCGTGGTGTGCTCGATCGAGAACGTCGACCCGGTCGGGGTTCACACGGGCGACTCGATCACCGTCGCTCCCGCGTTAACGCTCACGGACCGCGAATTTCAGAACCTTCGCGACATCGGTATCGACATCATCCGCGCGGTCGGTGTGGACACGGGTGGCTGCAACATCCAGTTTGCGGTTGAGCCGTCAACCGGCCGCGTCATCGTCATCGAGATGAACCCGCGTGTTTCGCGGTCATCCGCCCTCGCGTCGAAGGCGACGGGATTCCCGATCGCCAAGATCGCAGCAAAGCTGGCAATTGGCTACCGCCTCGACGAAATACCGAACGACATCACTCGGGTGACGCCGGCGTCGTTCGAGCCGACGCTCGACTACGTGGTCGTGAAGGTCCCGCGGTTCGCGTTCGAGAAATTCCCCGCCGCGGACACGACGCTGACGACGACCATGAAGTCGGTCGGTGAGGCGATGGCCATCGGCCGCAACTACTCGACCGCGCTGCAGAAGGCGCTTCGGTCGCTCGAGAAGCGGGGGAGCAGTTTCCACTGGACGGGCTCGCCTGGCAATAAACAGACCCTGCTCGACATCGCTGCGGTGCCGACGGATGGCCGGATCGTGACCGTGCAACAGGCGCTTCGGGCCGGCGCGACAATCGACGAGGTATTCCGTGCCACCGGCATCGACCCGTGGTTCGTCGACCAGATCGTCCTAATCAACGAGGTCGCCGCCGAGATCGGCACGCTTCGACCGTTGGATGCCGCCCTGTTCCGTCTCGCCAAGGACCACGGCTTCAGCGACGCGCAGATCGCGCAGATCCGTGGCCTCGACGAGGAGCAGGTTCGCAACGCGAGGTGGAGCGTCGGTGTGCGACCGGTCTACAAGACCGTCGACACCTGCGCGGGGGAGTTTCCCGCGCTGACGCCGTACCACTACTCCAGCTACGACTCCGAAACCGAGGTGATACCGAGCGATCGGCGGAAAGTCATCATCCTCGGCTCCGGACCGAACCGGATCGGACAGGGCATCGAATTCGACTACAGCTGCGTCCACGCGTCCTTCGCCCTGCACGATGCCGGCTTTGAAACGATCATGATCAACTGCAACCCGGAGACGGTGTCGACCGACTACGACACCAGCGATCGCCTCTACTTCGAGCCGCTCACCCTCGAGGACGTGCTTGAAATCATCCACGCCGAGAGCCAGAGCGGCGAGCTCATTGGCGTCATTGTCCAGCTCGGCGGCCAGACGGCGCTCGGGCTCGCGCAGGGACTCAAGGATGCCGGGGTGCCGATCCTCGGTACCACCCCGGAGGCCATCGACCTGGCCGAGGAGCGTGGCCTGTTCTCGAAGATCCTCGACGACGCAGGACTGCTCGCTCCGAAGAACGGGACGGCGACCAACGGCCGCGACGCCATCGCCGTGGCCGAGAACATCGGCTACCCGGTGCTGGTCCGGCCGTCCCACGTGCTCGGCGGCCGGGGAATGGAGATCGTCTACGATACCGAATCGATGGTCGACTACTTCGACCGGGTGAAGGACCTCGGAATCATTGGTCCAGGTAGCCCGCTCCTGGTCGACCGGTTCCTCGACGACGCGATCGAGATCGATGTCGACGCCCTGTACGACGGGCACGAGCTGTACATCGGCGGCATCATGGAGCACATCGAGGAGGCAGGCATCCACTCGGGCGACTCCGCCTGCACGCTGCCCCCTGTGACGCTCGGGAGGGACGTGCTGAATCGCGTCCGCGAGGCCACCCTCGGGATCGCGAAAGGGATCGGTGTGCAGGGCCTGCTCAATGTTCAGTTCGCCATCGGCCAGGGGGTGCTCTACGTACTCGAGGCGAACCCGCGCGCGTCCCGAACAGTGCCGTTCGTCTCGAAGGCGCTCGGCATCCCGCTGGCCAAGGCGGCCTCGCTCATCATGATCGGCCGAACCATCCGCGAACTGGTGGCGAGCGGCCTGCTGCCCGTCCAGGACGGTTCGATCGTACCGATGGACGCCCCGGTCGCGGTCAAGGAGGCCGTACTCCCGTTCAAGCGGTTCCGCACCAGGGAGGGCAACATCGTCGACTCGGTTCTCGGGCCGGAGATGCGCTCCACCGGTGAGGTCATGGGAATCGACTCGAACTTTCCGCGCGCGTTCGCGAAGAGCCAGGAGGCCGCGTATGGCGGGCTTCCGGCGACCGGTTCGGTGTTCGTCTCGGTCGCCGATCGGGACAAGCGCGCCATCATCCTGCCTGTTCTGCGACTGAGCCAGCTCGGTTTCGAGATCCTGGCGACGGAGGGCACCGCCGAGATCCTCGGTCGCAACGGCATCCCCTCGACGGTCGTTCGCAAATACGGACTCGGGCAGAAGTCGGTCGAGGGTGAGCCATCCATCGTCGACCTGATCAACGATGGGCGGGTGGATGTCGTGATCAACACCCCGAGCGGTCGCAGCGCACGAGCGGACGGTTACGAGATTCGCACGGCCACGGTTGCCGCCGACAAGCCGCTGTTCACGACCATCGCGCAGTTGGCGGCCGCCGTCGCCTCCTTCGAGGCGATCCGGGAGGGCTTCGATGTCCGCAGCCTGCAGGACTACGCGCTCGATCGTGCCGCCAGGTTGGCCGCGGCCGGATGAGCACGACCTTCGGAGAGCGACTACTCGGCGTATTCGAGGCGTCTGGCCACCTCTGCGTCGGTATAGACCCGCATCCGTACCTCCTGCAGCAGTGGGACCTTCCGGATAGCGGCAAGGGGTTGCGTGAATTCGGTCTCCGCTGCGTCGAGGCGGCGCTGGGACAGGTCGGCATCCTGAAGCCCCAGGTTGCGTTCTTCGAGCGACACGGCTCCGCCGGCTACGAGGCACTCGAGTCCACGCTCGCGTCCGCGCGCGGTGCCGGACTCATGGTCATCGCCGACGCAAAGCGTGGCGACCTCGGCACGAGCGTCGAGGCGTACGCCCAGGCCTGGCTCACCCCGGGCGCACCGCTGGAGGCCGACGCCATGACCGTCAGCGCGTTCCAGGGGGTCGGGTCGCTGACCGCACCAATGCTGCTCGCGCGCGAGTACGGGAAGGGACTGTTCGTGCTGGCGGCCACCTCCAACCCCGAATCGCACGCGACACAGACGGCGATCGTCGGCAGTGGGGAGAACTCCACCAGAACGGTGGCCGCGAGTATCGTGGCTGAGGTGAACATGAGCAACGAAGCGCCGCTCGGTTCGTTTGGGGTGGTGATCGGCGCGACGGTAAGGCTGGCAGATTTCGGCTTGACCGACGGCGATCTGGCCACGACGCCGATCCTCGCACCGGGGTTCGGATTTCAGGGCGCCGCGTTCGATTCCCTTCGCGCCACCTATGGTGGGGCTGCGGCGAACACGGTGGTGAGTTCGTCGCGCGGCATCCTAGAAGCCGGTCCGGATGGAATTCGTGGGGCAATTGCGGCGCAGGTCGCGGAACTCGCGAGAGCCTTCGCGCAATGAGTCCACGTCCGGATCCACCAGACGTCGACCGCGTCGCCGCCTCGCGTGCCGCGGTTGCCGCACGTCGCGCTCGCGCCGCCGTGAAACATGATGTCGCGACGCACGCGAGAACTGCCAGGGACGTCCTTGATACCGCGTGGAGCAACCCGGAGTCCGCCGAGGCGGGGCTTCGAGTCCGAGAGTTGCTGACCAGTGTCCCGACCCTCGGACCCGTGCGGGCGGCGAAGATCATGGCCGAACTGGGCATTGCCGAATCGAAGCGCGCGGCCGGGCTCGGAATTCGCCAGCGCGCGGAGCTGTGGAAGTACCTGGTCGGCCGAGAGGGCGGAGTGCAACCAGGCCGACTAGTCGTGCTCGCCGGGCCGACGGCGGTCGGCAAGGGCACGGTTTCGGCCTATATCCGCGAGAACTATCCGGAAATCCAGCTCAGCGTTTCCGCAACCACCCGACCGCCGCGACCCGGCGAAATCGACGGGGTGCACTACTACTTCGTGAGCGACGCCGAGTTTGACCGGATGATCGCAAGCCACGAACTGCTCGAGTGGGCGGTCGTACACAATTCGTACCGTTACGGAACCCCCAAACCGCCGATCGACGCCGCCCTTCAGGCCGGAAAACGCGTCCTGCTGGAGATCGATCTGCAGGGCGCGCGCAACGTCAGGGCCGAGCTTCCGAACGCGCTACTGGTGTTTCTCCTGCCGCCGACCTGGGACGAACTCGTACGCAGGCTGACCGGTCGGGGCACCGAAGACCCGGCGGAACAGGCCAGACGGCTGGAGACGGCTCGGGTGGAACTCGCGGCCCAGGACGAGTTCGATTACCGCGTTATCAACACCGACGTCGGCGCCGCGGCGCGAGAAGTCGTAGAATTGATGGCAGTGTCTTCGAACCGGCCCTAGCCGCTGGTCAGGCACACCGACTCAGACGCCCACAAGAGCCACGTCCGCGAGCTACGCGGGCCCGCACTTTATCGTCGTAATTCAAAGGAACCTTCCATGGCTGACAAGCAGACCGGAATCATTGACCCTCCCATCGACGAGCTGCTCTCGAAGGTTGACTCCAAGTACGCGCTCGTGATCTTCGCGTCCAAACGCGCGCGACAGATCAACGACTACTACGCCGACCTGCACGAGGGAAGCCTGTTTGACAACGTGGGCCCGCTGGTCGATTCGACCATCGATGACAAGCCGCTGTCGGTTGCTCTCCGCGAGATCAACGACGACCGACTCGTCCTCACCTCGCTCATCGAAGAGTAGATCGTCCCGCTCCCCGGGAATCCTCCCTTCATGAAAATTGTCGTCGGGATAACCGGGGGTATCGCGGCCTACAAGGCCGTGAGCGTCGTTCGCGCGTTCGTTCTGGCCGGGCATTCCGTGCAGGTGATTGCAACGGATGCCGCGCTTCGGTTCGTCGGCAAGCCAACACTTGAGGCGATCAGCCGCAACCCGGTGTACACCGAGCTCTACGAGGGTGTCGCCGAGGTTCGTCACGTTGCGCTTGGACAGGCGGCCGACCTCATCGTGGTCGCCCCCGCGACGGCGAACTTTCTCGCCCAGCTCGCGGGAGGCTTCGCGCCGGACCTGCTGGGCAACACCATCCTCGCGAGCCGCGCGCCGGTCGTCGTCGCGCCAGCGATGCACACGGAGATGTGGCAGAACGCCGCAACGCAGACCAACGTGGCCACCCTCGAAGCGAGGGGAGTGACGATTGTCGGCCCGGCGATCGGCCAGCTGACCGGCAATGACGCCGGCCCCGGTCGGATGTCCGAACCAGATGACATCGTCGCGGCCGCGTTGGTCGTGGTGGTCGCATCCGGTGACCTCGTTGGACGCAGGATCCTCGTCACCGCAGGCGGAACGCGTGAACCACTCGACCCGGTCCGGTTCATCGGCAATCGGTCAAGCGGCAAGCAGGGCGTCGCGATTGCTCTCGCCGCCGCTGCCCGCGGGGCCTCGGTGACCTTGATCGGCGCCAACCTCGAGGTTGAGGTGCCCGCCACCATTGCGGTGACCCATGTCGGCACGACTGCTGAGCTGGCCGCCGCGGTGGCCGCCGCGGTGCCGGGCGCTGACGCGGTGATCATGGCCGCGGCGGTCGCGGATTACCGACCCGAGACGGTCGCTGCCGCAAAGATCAAGAAGGAGCTGCAGGGCGACACCCTGAAACTGACGCTCGTGAAGAATCCGGACATTCTTCACGACGTGTCGGCTACCAAGACCGTGGGACAGGTAGTGATCGGATTTGCCGCAGAGACCGAGACCGATCCGGATGCCCTGCTCGCCCTTGGCCGGGCCAAAATTGCGCGCAAGGGCTGCGACTTTCTGGTCGTGAACAGCGTCGGTTGGACCACGGGATTTGCCACAGACGGTAACGAGGTCAGAATCCTGAATGCCGCTGGCGATATAGTTGGCGAGGCCAGCGGCTCCAAGCGGGCGGTAGCCAATCGAATTCTGGACGTGCTCCTGTAGCTCACTGGTGGCCGATGTGTGTGACGTCGGACCCGGTGCGGTGGGCGCGGTGTAACGCCCACCTTCTGGAGAATCCCCTTGACCAAAAATCTGCGCCTGTTCACCTCGGAGTCCGTGACCGAGGGTCATCCTGACAAGATCTGCGACCAGATCAGCGACAGCATCCTCGATGCCCTGCTCGCTGAGGACAAATTTTCTCGCGTCGCCGTCGAGACGCTGGTGACGACCGGTCTCGTTCACGTCGCCGGCGAGGTCACGACGAGCGGATATGTCGATATCCCCGGGATCGTGCGCAAGCGCATCACGGAGATCGGGTACACCTCGTCCGACGTCTGGTTTGATGGGCGCTCGTGCGGCGTCGAGATTTCGATCGGGTCGCAGTCGCCCGACATCGCCCAGGGCGTCAACAGCGCCCACGAAACGCGTGAGGGCAACAGCACCGACGCAGACGATGCCCAGGGCGCCGGAGACCAGGGCATCATGTTCGGCTACGCGACGAAGGAGACTCCCGAGTACATGCCGCTGCCGATCTGGTTGGCCCACCGCATGGCGGAGCAACTCGCCGAGGTTCGCAAGTCGGGCAAGGTCGACTACCTTCGCCCAGATGGAAAAACTCAGGTGACCATCGGCTACGACGGAGTCGTCCCGCGCACGGTCGACACCGTGGTGCTCTCGACGCAGCACTCGCCGGCGATCGACATCGAAGACCTTCGCACCCAGATGATCGACCTCGTCATCGACCCCGTGCTGGCCCGCGTGGACCTCGACTCCTCGGCCAAGAAGACCTTCATCAACCCGACGGGTGTGTTCCACATCGGCGGCCCGCAGGGTGACGCGGGACTCACCGGTCGCAAGATCATTGTCGACACCTATGGCGGTGCATCCCGTCACGGCGGCGGGGCGTTCAGTGGCAAGGACCCGTCAAAGGTCGACCGCTCAGCGGCATACGCGATGCGCTGGGTCGCGAAGAACGCCGTCGCTGCCGGTCTGGCCGACCGGCTCGAGGTCCAGGTCGCCTATGCGATTGGCAAGGCGGCGCCCGTCGGTCTCTACGTGGAAAGCTTCGGCAGCGGACATGTTGACGATGAGACGATCATCGCCGCGATTCGCGAGGTGTTCGACCTGCGACCGGCCAGCATCATCCGGGAGCTGGACCTGCTGCGCCCCATCTACGCACAGACCGCGACCTACGGGCACTTCGGGCGCGAACTGCCCGACTTCAGCTGGGAGAAGCTCGATCGGGTGGACGCGCTCCGTAGCGCAGCCAAGCTGTAGCCGTGAACACCGGGCAGTCGATCGCTCGGGTGTGGGTGGATTCGCCGCTTCCCCAGCTCGATCGCCTGTTCGACTATCGTGTGCCGCCAGAGCTCGCCGACGAGGTCGGCATCGGCATGCGTCTTCGTGTGCCATGGCGGTCGGCCGGCCGATTTGTGGACGCGTACGTCATCGAGCTGGTCGATACGGTCGAGTTCACCGGGGTACTCAGCGAGATCGAGGCCATCGTTTCGACGGTGCCCGTGCTCGCTCCCGAGGTCGCGATCCTCGCCCGGAAGGCTGCAGATCGGGCGGCGGGATCGGCGATCGACATCGTCCGCGTCGCCGTTCCCGGGAGGCAGGCGCGGGTCGAGAAGGCATGGCTCGCCGCGGGGACGCCGACACCCGCATCTCCGCTGACGGCCGCTCCGATCGACGGGTACGTCGCGGGCCGAATCGAGGCGGCGGTGACCTCGGGCGGTCGTCTCGCGGTTGACGCGGTTCCGCTCGGCGCGGAGGTCGCACCCGGCGTCTGGACCGGTCGCTGGGCGGTAACCCTCGCGGCCGCGGCTTCCGCCTCGGTGGCGGCCGGCAAGACGGCCATCCTCGCCGTGCCGGATTACCGCGACCAGGACCAACTCGCGGCGGCCCTCGCCGCCATCCTTCCCGAGGACAGGATCGTGCGCCTCGATGCCCGGCAGTCCAACCCGGACCGCTACCGGGCATTCCTGCGCTGTCTCGGCGACGATGCGCTGGTCATCATCGGCAATCGTTCGGTCGTCTATGCGCCCGCGGAGAATCTGGGACTGATCGGCGTCTGGGACGACGGCGACCCGCTGCATAGCGAACCGCTCGCTCCGTACGTGCACACCCGGGATGCGTCCCTGTTGCGGCAGGAGCAGCAGGGCTGTGCGCTGCTCTTTCTCGGTCACTCGCGCAGCACCGAGGTTGAGCGACTCGTCGAGCTGGGCTGGCTTGAGTCGGTGTCACCGACGCCGAGCGTCCTCCCCAAGGTCATCCCGACCGCGACGCAGACCTCCGGCGATCGACTCGCTGCCCAGGCCAGGATCCCGTCGAGTGCCTGGCGCGAGGCAAAGGATGCACTTGCCACGGGGCCGGTGCTGGTGCAGGTTGCGCGCCCCGGCTATGCCCCACGGCTGGCGTGCGTCGACTGCGGCCAGTCGGCCCGGTGCCTGCGCTGTGAGGGGCCGCTGGCCCAGAACACTTCCCGATCGGTCCCCGCGTGCTCCTGGTGTGGCGCACTCGCCGTCGACTGGCACTGTGACAACTGCGATGGAACGAGGCTTCGACTGGTGGGCGCCGGTGGTGCGAGCCGAACCGCCGAGGACCTCGGGAGAGCCTTTCCCGGCGTCCGGATCATCGTCGCGGACGGCGACCGCCCGATTCTGTCGGTGGGAGCCGAACCCGCACTCGTGATTGCGACGCGCGGCGCCGAGCCGCGGGCGGCGGGCGGCTACCGCGCGATCCTCCTTCTCGATGGAGATCGGATGACCGCACGCGAGAGCCTGCGTGTGGGTGAGGACTGCCTCCGCTGGTGGTCGAACGCGACCGCTCTCGCCGCCCGGGGCGCCCCGACCTTCCTGGTCGGGGTTGGTGGGGCACTGGCCACCGCGCTCTCGACCTGGCGCCAGAGCGAATACGCGCGGACCGAGCTTGCCGATCGCCGCCGGTTGCGGTTCCCTCCGGCTGTGCGGGTCGCGTCGGTCACGGGATCACCGGACGCGGTGGCGAAGGCCGTCGCGGCGGTGACCATCCCGGCCGAGGACGTTCTCGGGCCTGTCGAGACCGGTCCGGGCACGGTGCGCACCATCCTGCGATTTGACTATGGGTCCGGCGCGGAGGTTGCGACCGAGTTGCGCGCGGAGGTCATCCGCAGCGCGACCTCCCGTCGACGCTCGCTCGCCTCGAAGGGAGCGTCCGGCCCCTTACCGGCGAATCTCAGGGTGCGACTCGATGACGTCGAGCCGTTCGGTCAGTGAGCTTCCTCTCGCGACTGAGAGAATAACGGGGTGTCCTCGCTCTCAGTCGTCTTCGCCGGTTCCCCCGCGGCGGCGGTTCCGAGTCTTCGGGCGCTTGCCGGAAGTGAGCATCGGGTCGACACGGTAATCACCCGAGAGGATTCTCCGCAGGGACGCCGTGGCACTCTGACCGAGACGTCTGTTGCCCGCGCCGCCACCGAGCTCGGCATTCCCGTTATCCGCTCGAACCGGTTGGACGGGGCGGCAACGGAGGCTGTGACCGCGCTCGCCCCGGATCTCGGTGTGATCGTTGCGTACGGCGGGCTCGTTCGCGAGCCGCTCCTGTCGACCCCGCGACTGGGCTGGATCAACCTGCACTTCTCCCTGCTGCCGCGCTGGCGCGG
>JAUZFP010000173.1 GCA_030838475.1 Actinomycetota bacterium | reverse complement strand
TCACCGACCCGGACGCGGTCGACACCTTCCACGACCTTTGGGGTGTGTTCGGTACCGAGAAGGCCGAAGTGCTTGCGGCGGTACGCGCCGCAGAGCGCACCATCGTTCTGAGTGGCGATGTGCACTTCTCGGCCGAGCACGTCTCGGTTCCGGATGGCACAGGGTTCGTCGAGTGGACCGTCACCTCGATCACCTCACCCAATCTCGACGACAAGATGGGCTGGCCGCGCGGCGCGGAGTCGCTGAACTACGAGGCGGCGCTGGTGCGGATGCTGCCCGACATGCGGTGGTGCGACCTCGACAGCCATGGGTTTCTGATCGTCGAAGCGGGACCGCAGGCGGTGTCGTGCCAGTGGTGGTTCGTCGACACGGTGAAGGCACTCAGCGACGTCGTGACAATGGGGCGCGAGGTCGTCGTGCCGACGCATCCTCGGGGCGAGGAGCAGTAGCAGCAGCGGCATTGCCTGGCGAGCTAGTCCTCGGCTAGGACGATCACCTTGTCGCGGGGCGCGAACGTGATCGGCTCCTTCTTCGCCGGGTTGACCGAGACACCGTAGGCGGCATCCGCGTTGTGGGCGTCGGCGGCAATCCGGTAGCCGATCGCCGTCTCGCCGCGGCGACGGGCCGCCTCGAGCACAGCGTAGAAGTCGACGGTCGCGCCGGGCGTGATGTACAGCTCGGCCGGACGTAGGTAGATCTCGCTGCCCTCGCTCGAGAACAGGGTGTCGAACACGCTCGTGAGCTGCTTGTTCTCCGACACCTGCGAGAGCATCAGGCTGATGAGCTTGTCGCTGACGATAAAGTCGTCGGCCTTTGTCACCTCGGCGAGTTCGCGGTTGCGGTCATCCAGCATCTCGCTGACCACACTGAGATCGACGCCGGCCCGCTCCCCCATGTCGCGCAGGTGCAGCAGGGTGATGAGCGTCTTCGCGTCGGCTCGCTGGGTGTCGAGCGTCTCCTTGTAGGCGAGCACGATGATGTGGTTGTACTTCTTGACGTCGAGCGACTCGAGCACGGCGCGGCTGGTCGTGTCGCCGCGGGTGAAGTGCACGGGCATCCCCGGGAACGTCTTCGGCGTCGGCCCCTCGATGTCGGCCACCACTGTCACGGTCGACCCCGGCGCTACGTATTCGCTCAACTCGATGAGCATCGCGTTGAGCCCGGTGTTGTAGCCGAGAACCAGCGTGTGCTCGGGCGCCTTCTTCGGCGCCTTCGCGGTGCTGATGGATGTCGTGTCCGGCACCCCCGGACCGTCGCCCAGATGAATGGTGCTGTCGTCCTCCGCGATGAGGATGAGCTGGTCGCCCGCCTCATACAGCGTCGTGGCGGGCGGGTTGATAAAGACACCGGATGCCTTCACCAGGCCCATCACGGTCGACTCGGCGAACGCGAGCTGGGTGTCGAAGTAGGTCTTGCCGACGAGGTCCGGCTGCTCGCTGAAGTAGATCTCGTCGCCGTCGAAGTCGAGGAGCTCTGTGTAGACGACGCTGAGTCCGCTCTGGCGGCAGGTCTGGACGGTGATCCGGCTGATCAGGTCGCTCGCGAGAACCCAGTGAGCCTCATTCTTGCCGACCAGGTTGGCCGCTTCGATATTCTGCGGGTCCTGGATCTCTCCGACGATATGGAACGGGTCCGATCCGCGGTTCGGGTTGTTGGTGAGCGCGAGAGTCGTCTTGATGACCAGGGAGTCCGGGTCGTCCGCACCCTCGGGCGCCAGGATGATGACGCTTCGGGCGGTGCCGGGACTGGCGAGCTCGAGGTCGATGAGGCTCATCGGGTCGCCACTGCGCGTGATGATGCGGGTGTTGCCGCTCTTCGGGAAGTGCGATCGGATCGCATCATCCATCTCGACCTTGTCGTAGTCGGCGAGGATCACGATGGATGCGCGCCGTCGAGACTCGTTCGCGACCAGCAGCTCGGAGACGATCGGGAACACCTTCGCGCTCCAGCCCAGGATGAGCGTGTGGTCCTTCTCGAGAACCCTTGAGCCGCCCTTGCGCAGGTCCTCGACCTTGCTGTCGAACGCGTTCGAGATGATACCGATCAAGCTCGCGGCGATGACGATGCCGACGACCGTGATGATGAGACTGGCGATGCGGTAGCCCGTGCCCTCGTCCGCACCCATGGTGCCGGTGTCGAGCGTGCGCAGCATGTTCTGCCAGAGCGCCTCGCCGAACGGGAAGTTATTGGCGTTATCCCCCTTGGGGAAGATTCCGAAGATCTCGAGGACCGCCGCGACCAGGAGGATGAAGATGAACGTGACCAGGGCAAGCAGGCCGATAATGGCGCCGGTGCCACGCGCCATGACATTGTCAAAACGGTAGCGGACCTTCTCGCCAAACGCGCTCTTCTTCACTGACTTCTCCTGCCGATGTGGGGCTTGTATGGCGATGCTATCGTTCGCGAGCGCGCCCGGAATTTGCGGCTGTTCGGCAGGAGGCAGCGAAGCGGCCGGTGCGGCATTCCGTAGCGCCGCACTCCTCGCGGCGCGGCGTCGCTCGCGTCGTCGTCGTTCCTCGAGCGTCGCCACCCTCGCCTACTGTCCGCTCAGTGCGGTGGCGGCGATGATCACGATGATGACGATGAGAAGCCCGCCGACGATGGCCCAGGTGACGCCGATGCGCTTCCAGTAGCTCCAGTAGCGAACCTGTGCACCGCCCGCCCTGAGCGCTGCGACTACCTGGTTGACGCCGGAACTCTTGTTCATGACGCCGCCCGCAATCTCGCCCGCGATGCCGAATCCCTGCACCATGCTGGCGCCGATCGAGAAGTCGACCCATCGGCGAACGCCGCCGACGTTGAACCGCAGTCTCGTCGCCTGGCCGCGCACCTCGACCTCGCTGAGTGGTGCGTCGAACACCTTGTCGATCCGGTTGCCCTGGGCGTCGATCGTGGACAGCGTGAAGGTCTTCCGCTCTTCGTCAATGTCGATGGCGGCGGGCGTCGCGCTGAACATGGTCGCGCCGGCGTACAACTGGACGGTGTGGGTGATGACGGGCACGGGAACTCCTTCGTAGACGCCGACAGTTGGCTGCGGTCAGCGCCTAACCTATCGGCCACGAGGTGTCCGAGTCCCTAAGCATTTTCTGCTCAGTTGCCCCTCACGCTGTCGGTGGCCGGCGATAAACAGAAGGTCGGATGTCGTTTTCATTGACCTGGGAATCGTCGTATCGATATGAACAATTTGATTCGCTCACGCCTCGCCGTCGTCGCCGCATTCATGGTGCCGGGGGTTGTGCTGGGCATGTATGTCGTCAACATCCCGGAGCTGAAGGAGCACGCAAACCTCACCCCCGGTTCGCTCGGTAGCGTGTTCGTGTTCGGCGGAGTCGGAGCGATCGTCGGCAACCAGCTCGCCGGTTTCGCCGCCGACCGCTTCGGTAGTCGCGTGACGACGCTGGTCGGCGCTGTGCTGACCTGCATCGCCGTGACCCTGCCGTCCCTGGCGCTCAATCCGTTTGAGCTCGCCCCGCTCCTGTTCTGCTTCGGACTTGGCGTCGGCGCGATCGACGTCGGGATGAACCAGCAGGCGGTCATGGTGCAGCGCGCGTACGGGCGGCCGATCATGGCGTCGTTCCACGCCTTCTACTCGCTGGGCGGAGCGCTCGGCGCGGTGCTCGGCGCAGGCATCCTGCTGCTGCGCTGGCCGCTTCTCTTGTCCCTGGCGGCTGCGGGCGCCGTCGGTCTCGTGTTCACCGTTGTCGCCGCAACAGGGCTGCGACCGGACGACCAGGAGGAGACCGAGACCCCCGCCGAGTCGTCAGACGCTCCGAAGCGATTCCCGAAGATCGTCTGGCTGTTGGGGGCGACCGCGCTCCTTCTGCTGCTCTCGGAGGGTGTCGCGAACGACTGGAGCGCGCTGCAGATCAAACAGCGTCTCGGGGAACCGTCGGCGGTGGCCGCCTTCGGCTACGGGGCGTTCGCCGTGGCAATGACTCTCGCCAGACTGTTCGGTGACCGTCTCGCCGGGCGGCTCGGGGCGGTCCGCATCGTTCGATTCGGTTCCCTGCTCGGAGCCATCGGTCTCGCCACGGTCGTGCTCTCGGGCAACCTCGTGCTCACGATCGTGGGCTGGGCGGTGCTCGGGCTCGGGCTCTCCGGCTGCATACCGCAGATCTTCACCGCGGCGGGAAACCTGCCAACCACCGCACGCGGCGTGATGATGTCGCGGGTCGTCGCGCTCGGCTACTTCGGACTGCTCGCGGGGCCCGCCGTCATCGGGTGGACATCCCAGGCGACGACGATCTCGGTTGCGCTGGTCATCCCGTTGGCCTGCTGCCTGGCGGTCGTCGCATTGGCCGGCGTCGTGCGGCCGGTTGCTGCCGCGGCATCCCCTCAGGGCTCGCCGCAACTCGCGAGCCTGGGTGCTGGGGATCGCTAGGCCGACCCCCAGCACCACGTAGCGGGGTGGGTTAGCGGCGCGCGGTGATCAGGATGCCCGCGACCAGCAGCAGGATCGCGTAGAGGGCGACCACGATGATCGCGATCGTTCCGGCGAGGAAACTGACCAACAAATTCAGCAATACGACCGCCATGAAGATCGTCGCCAACAGGAAGAAAATGTTGGCTCCGCGGGAGAAGATCTTGCCGCCGAACGCGAGGATGCCGCTGATCAGGCTCCCGACGAGGGCGAGCACGATGCCGATCGTGTAGACGATCCCGAGGGCGAGACCGGCTCCGCTCAGGGTGAGGATCGCCCATCCGACCGCCGCGATGATGAAAAACAGGCGGGACAGCATGCCTGGGCCCTTACCGAAGAAGAGGAACAGGAAGCCGAGGGTGAGGGCGGCGTCCACGATGACGCCGATCCACACACCGCCGAGGGTGAAGTTGAGGAGAACGGACAGAAGTGAGAGTCCCCCGAGCAGTCCGGCGAGGGCGAAGAGCAGACCGACGACGGGACGCGCAGGGGTACGAGTTGTAGTTGTCATGGCCAGCAAGGTATTGCAGTAAACGCTTGCAGCAATAGCTGTTGGGGGATTATGTCGAGGGCGTGCCGAACACCCAGCCGAGCACAAATGCGACAACCGAGCCGAGCACTGCGGTCGAGAACTGGAGGATGGCGTCCGTGCGGAACGGAAGATTCGTGGTGTTCGCGACGTAGAAGAATTCGTCGACCAGCGCCGAGCGCTCGGCGATTGCGTTGCCTCTCCCCCACGGGGTCGGCCTGCGGGCATCCATCGCGGTCAGTCTGGACTCGAGCTCACCGAGGATCTCGACCTTGAGGCGCACGATCCACCAGTGCATGAGAAGTGTCGGAACGAGGGATGTCCGTGCGAGCGCGACCAGCCCCGCGGCGTACCCGAGCGCGATCGCAACTGTGAGATCGGGTGAGATCGAGTGGGTGGCGCGAAGAACGATCCACGCGACCGTCTCGATGATCAGGATGAGCAGGATCAGGAGCGAGCTGCCGGTCACAATCTCGGTGATGAGCCGCATCGCCGGGGTGGACGCCGGGTCGAGCCGGTACACATGCAGTTCTGTGGGGTGAGCGCGCGTGACCCGCGTGACGCTTCCGGGCAGCACGGCGATCATGTAGAGCACCGTGCTGGCGGCGATACCGAACTGGGCGAGGCTGATCCAGCCGGCCATATCCGTCGGGAAGAAGATGCGGGACTCGGGCAAAAGCCACCAGATGAGCGTGAGCACGCCGGCGCCAAAGATCCAGCTGACCCACTGGAACTGGTAGCAGCGTTTGAGCCAGCCGACGAAGGCGGTGCGCAACTTCTCGGACAGGAACTCCTCGCCCCAGTTCGTGTGCCGCGCGACGAGGGCCCAGCCGAATCCGCTGAAGACGACCACGAGGAAGGCGCCGATCGCGGTGAACTGGATGCCGGATGCTGCGGTCGGAGTCAGCGGACCCTGCCCAGCCGCGTGCAGGATCGCCTCCACCAGCCACGGGAGCCCGATCGTCCAGGCGGCCGCGACGAGAACGCTGAGCGCGCTCCAGCGGAACTTGCTGGTGTTGGTGATGCGGGAGAACCCGGACAGCCAGAATCCGGGGATCCAGCGCAGCCCGGCAAACCATTCTGCCGCGACGGTTGAGCGCGCGAGGTCGGCCACGGGTTCGGTCTCGCTTTCGGGTCAGCGGGCGGGTGTTTGTAATTGTAGGGGCGCGACAGTCACCGATTGGGCCCGGTGAGGGTGCCGAGTTCGGCGAACACATCCTGCTCGATGTCGATGAAGGATCGGTCGTTGCCTGCAGCGATCCACTGAGCGAAGGTGACGCGGAAGACTGTGACTCCGGACTGTGCGGCGAGCGTCGCGGTGGGGTCGTGGATGCCGCGGTTTTTGAGCGCGGCGACCAGCGCCTCGGCCAGGGTCGACATCTTGCGGAGTTCGCGCTCCATCAGGGGCGGGTTGGCGGCGATGATGACGGCGCGCTTGGTCGCGTATGCGCGGCGCTCCTCGGGGAAGTATTCCGCGGATGCCGCGACCGCCGCTTTGACGACATCGATCGGGTCCGCGTCGTTTGGGGCCGCGGCTGCGCCGTCGACGAACTGCTGCTCGAGGAGCTCAGATCCGGCGAAGAGCACCTCGCGTTTATCGGCGAAGTATCGGAAGAATGTGCGCTCGGTGAGTCCAACCGCCTGGGCGATCTCGGCGACCGTCGTCTCCTCGAAGCCCTTGGCGGCATAGAGGTCGAGGGCGGCACCGCCCAGGCGTTCGCGCGCGCCGGGCTCCCATCTGGACATGATCCAATACTAGTGATGACAGTGCCTGACATGTGCGTATAGACTGATGACAGTTACTGACATTGATCGCTTCGCCGTTGTTGCGGGGCAGACGGGAGCGTTAGCTCATGCGTGTTTTCATCACCGGTGCATCCGGTTGGATTGGGTCCGCTGTGACGGACGAGCTGCTGGCCAACGGTCACGAGGTGGTCGGGCTCGCGCGGTCGGACGCCTCAGCGGCGTCGCTCACCACGAAGGGCGCGACAGTGCAGCGCGGGGATCTGGATGACCTCGCGTCGCTCCGCGCCGGCACGGAGGGTGTCGATGCGGTCATCCATCTGGCCAACAAGCACGACTTCGCCAACCAGGATGCGTCGAACCTGGCTGAGCGCACGGCCGTTGAGACGCTCGGCGACGCGCTCGAGGGGTCGAACCGCGTCCTTCTCGTCGCGTCGGGCGTTCCCGGGATGCGTGGACGCCCGGGACTCGAGACGGATGTCTCCACCAACGTGGGGCTCGAGTCCGCCCGCGGCGGCAGTGAGAACCTCGCGCTGTCGTTTGCCTCACGCGGAATAGTCCCGGGCGCGGTGCGCTTCGCGCCCACCGTTCACGGCGCTGGTGACAAGGGTTTCATGGCGATCCTCACGAGAGTCGCGCGCGAGAAGGGCGTCTCCGGCTATGTCGGGGATGGAGCCAATCGCTGGCCAGCCGTGCACCGTTCGGATGCGGCGCGCCTGGTGCGCCTCGGCCTCGAGCAGGCGGAACCCGGTGCGATCCTGCACGCAATGGGCGAGGAGGGTATCCCGACCCGCACGATCGCCGAGGCGATCGGTCGCGGGCTGAACGTCCCGGTTCAGTCAATTGCGCCGGACGACGCGGTGGCGCACTTCGGTTTTCTGGGCATGCTGCTCGGCTGGGACATCCCGACGTCGAGTGCGCTCACGCAGGAGCGTTACGGCTGGACGCCGTCTGGCCCGACCCTCATCGAGGATCTCGATGCCGGAGTGTATTTCGGCTAGAGGCGCTCAACGCTCGGGCTACCCGCGGGCGAAGTAGGTGGAGGCTCGTTTCGTCCAGAGGAAGATGAGGCCGAGCAGGGCGAAGAGGCCGCTGAACAGTGCCGACCACAGTTGCGCCGGCAGGGTGAACATCGTGTAGAGCGAGTTCACAACGGACAGGATCAACACGATGGTGGTGATGATCCGTGCGGCCCGGCTTCCGCGTAGCAGGAAGAAACCGATCAGGAAGGTGACGATTCCGATGATCAGCGACACGATGCCGGCCGCGATGGTCACGGTGCCTCCTCCTACCGAGAAGACGAGAATCGAACCGAGAATAGAAAACGCCCCCGAAACGACGGCGAGAATTGCGACCAGGGTTACCCCCGCAGGTCGACGACCAGTCATTGTGTACCTTCCCCTTGAACCCCGTGCCGCGGTGTGCGGACTCTTCGAACGATACTCGCGGTGATCCGCGCTTCGGGCGGCTCGCTGGGACCTAGCCGAGGGTCGAATGCGGCAGCGTCGCGAGGAGGATAGCCACAATGATGGCGACGCCGACGAGCGCCAGGATGATCGCGATCGCGCGGAGGTTCGGAACACTGCGGTAGCGGGTCGGGTAGCCGAGTTCTTTGAGCTTGGCCGCCCAGGTAGTCGCATCCGATGGTTTGAAGACCTCGCGATTGGCTTGCTCCGCGGTGATGACTCGCTGGCCGGCGTTGTATGGCGAGAAGTCGACCCGCCACTTTTCGCTGTTGGTCCCGAAGGTGAGGCTGGTGCCCGCTCCCCAGATTTGGATGTCCGCGAGCGACTCGTCGAAGACGACATCCTTGCGGCTGCCGCTGGTCTCGTTGACTTTGGTGAGGCGGATGGTGTTATCGGGGTTCAGTTCGAGGAGCGCCGCCTCGGTCGGAAATTTGCCCGACCGCGGGTACAAGAAGACGCGGATCTGCAACACTGCGGGCATGGGTGGAGTGTTCCAGCTTTTGTGGGTTAGCTCAATAGATCAAGCGGAGATCCACTACTTCGCGGACATCCAACCCGGAATCAGGGCTTCGAAATACCCGCGGCAAGTTCCTGCAGGACATACTCCAACCGAACATAAGCAGGGGTCGGCATGGTGCCGACGAGGAGACCAGTTGGCATAGTCAACTCGTCGAACGCGACGATTACCTCGTCGTTTGCGTTCGTTGTGGTTGGTGCCTGTGGCTTGGTTCTGCCACCAATCATTTTGGATCCTCCACTCGTGACACTACCTCCATTGACAGCAATTTCGCTGGATTCGTCCCCCGGAAGTCCCTTTCAACCAGCAGGTCTACCCTCCATGCGCCCAAAGCAAAAAGGAAGTTCGCCACTGCCAACGCCAAGAGCCACCCCCAAGGCGAGTAGTCCCATCCAACGCATTTGGGTGCGCATGCCGCGGACGATGCACTGTCCAGAGCCGACTGGACGACAGCGAGCATCGCCAGTACGAAGGTCGCCAAGCTCGACACTCGGGAAGCTAATCTCCCGGGGTACGCCTCGTCCAGTTGGTTGAGCGATCTCCAAATCGTGCCCGTACCCACTGTGGCAAAAATCACCGGGATCAAGAATGAGAAGAACGTCGAGATTATCGCGCCATGTCCGGCATACACCGCCACGATGAGCAGCGTGATGAGGCCGCTCACCAACATTGCTTCAGTGATAGATCCAGGCAGCCGTTCACGAAATGTGGTGACCGCGTAGTAGCCGGTCGCTCGATTCGCGTCTCGCAAATAGAGGTGGCCAAAGTCCTGAAGGTTTCTACCGGAGGCTTGGCTCTCGGGCGCCGTCGCGTGCATCTCGAGTCGACCAGCTGGCGAGATCAAATGACCAAAGCGCATGTTGTAGAAATAGAGACCGGCGGGTGCATGGACGATGAGATGAAAACTCCTCGCCCGATCCGCATTTTCAATGCTGTGAATGATGCGCGGGGGTTCGATAAACAGAGCCCTCTCCAGCCCGCGCTCGAGTCGTGATACGAAGGCTCTAAGCGACCTGCCAACTTCGGCCTTCTGAAGCGCAACGGGAACCTCGAGGTGCTTCACAGTCAGCCGTCGCCCACGCTTCATGAACGCATTCTTAGGAGCGGTCGCCTTGTGTTCGGAGGTCGGCATTGAATCGAGGAGAACCACAACTGGGTAGTACTCGGTCAGTCGACCGGTTAGCACCCGGAACTGGCGACCAGCGTCGGTCGTGCTCGAGACCCTGGCGACCGCCCCCGCGCCGATCTGAAATTTTGTCAAATACTGACTGACCGCCTCTTCGCGGGTCGCACTTGAGATCAGCTCCCGCGCGAATGATTGCAATTCGAGTACATCCGCCCGACTAAATCCCCTTTCGCGACCGATCTCGTCTGCCAAGTCGAAAGCGATCGCGAGCATCGCGCAGACGGTGTCCCGCGCGACCAGCGTCGAGACGCGCGCCCCGCCAGGACCAGTGACTTGCAAACCATCTACATCGGTGCCCCTGGGCTGCCAATGAATGGGCACCAAGTAGCTATCTGATTTCTCTTCCTCGAGTTCGTCGATCACGATCGCCGTCTCGATCTCGATCGATGTGGAGATAAATCGAACGGTCTCTTTGATACGCCGAATGTGTCGCGTAGGTCGACAGATAAGGTCCAGCAAATAAGACTTCTGATCCGCCGACATCCCGTCCTGCCAACGCTTGATCTCATCAGATTCGAAGACAAATGGCTCGTGCCTCGTTGCCACGTATCCGATTCTGGGATGAGTCACATCCTTTCTGTGGACTACCGTGAAGGCGACCCAGGCCACGATCGCGCCGATCACGAGTATCACTGACATTGGTAGCTCGAACACCGGCCAGCCCCGTTGCAGGGAAGGTACTCTGACGAACGGCCCTGCTTGCCAGAGTGTGACCGACAACACCGCGACCACTGCAAAACCAAGCGCCAGTATTTGCAGGATGCGCGCGGCATATTCGCGAACACCCGCCGTTGTCCGCGGCGGCGCGGAGGCGCCCCGCACGGCTCTCGAGTTGCTCACTGGATCCTCAATTCGGGTTGGAGCATCAGGTGTGTAGCGTCCGCATAGACAAAACGGTCTGCGCTAACGGAGACTAGCGCAATCGAGGTTTTCTCGTGATGAATACGGATTGAGCGTGGCGCGCAAAAACGGGCCGCCACCCTTTCGGATGACGGCCCGTCGTCAAGTTCGACGCGATCCTCGCTGCGGCTATTGCTAGCGGCGCAGTCCGAGTCGCTCGATCAGTGAGCGATAACGCTCGATGTCGATGTCCTGCAGGTAACCCAGCAGGCGCCGACGCTGACCAACCAGCAGAAGCAGGCCACGACGTGAGTGGTGGTCATGCTTGTGCTCTTTGAGGTGCTCGGTCAGGTCTTTGATACGACGCGTGAGCATCGCGACCTGGACCTCGGGGGATCCCGTGTCACCTGGGTGGGTAGCGTACTCGTCGATGATCGCCTTCTTGACTT
>JAUZFP010000170.1 GCA_030838475.1 Actinomycetota bacterium | reverse complement strand
AGGATGACCAGTTCGCTGCGCTCCAGAATGGTGGGGATGTCGAGGATCGGCACGCCGGGGAGCATGGCCTCGGCGCGGTCGCGGCTCTGTTGCGACACCGCCGAGATCCCGACGATGGCGTGGCCCGCGCCGGCAAGCGCCGCGCCGAAAACGGGTCCGACCCTGCCCGCACCGATGATCCCGATGCCGAGTCGTCCGGAGCGTTCCACTAGGCGGTCAATCCCTCTGCGCCCCAGCGATGGGTCGCATCCGTACCCACCGCGGAAACGACCTGCAGCGACGCCGTCTCGAAGAATCCGAGGGCAACATCTTTATCGAGCGCACCCAGCTCGGCGCGTACCGGCCCGTTGACCGTGTGCACGTGGATGCGCGCGAGCCGCAGCGCGCGATAGAGCGGACCCTGGGTGATGCCGATGCTCTGCGCTCTCGCCTCTGGGATCAGCGTGAGCTCGCGCCAGACGGCACCCTTACGCAGAAGAACGACCCCCGGGACCTCGGCGAACCCGTTGCGCCGGAAGGAGAACCATCGAATCACGGCGGCGCGACGGGGGGAATTTGTGAATCCACCGTCGGCGCCGCTGCCGACGATGCCGTTGCGCAACACCTCCACGGAGCCCGGGCTGACGGCCGGCAGGAGGAGACCGAGCACCCGAAGGACGTCATCCAGATTTCCGACCGGGAGGATCGTGGTGTTGCGCTGGGCGTCCGCGCCCTTCGCGTTCGACTTCGATGCGCGATTGATCCTGATCTCCCACCAGCCCGGCAGGCGCCAGAGGATCGGCTGGCGCACCTGAACCGAGTGGATGCGGCCGGGCGGCAGCGTCTCGTTGCTCAGCGTCAGCAGCCCGAAGCCCACCCGCACCCCGTCGGGCGTCGAGGCGATCGAGTAGCGGAGCGACTTGGTGAATCGGCGGAACAGGAATCCGCCGAGACCGAGCACCAGCGGGACCAGGAAGTAGATGACAAACACCAGCGTGCCGGTAAGGGTTGATGCGACGGCGGCGAGCGCGATCAGCACCAGCAGGGTGAAGGTCGTGTCGTGCAGGAAGATCGACCCGATGAGGCGCCCGACGTGCACCTTGACGACCGACTCCGGAGGCACAAGGTTCGGGTCGAGTTCCGGGGCGATGAACTCCGCCACGCGCTGTTCGACGAAGCCGCGTTGGTCGGGCGCGGCCTGCGCAGCCTCACGCTGGCGCGTTCCGGAGGCGAGGCGAAGGATGTCGAGACGCAGCCCGTCGGCCTTCGCCGACGACAGGTAGTCCAGGCGAACGTTCGCGTCGTGCCCCGCCACGTCGATCTCGAGGCGCGCAGCCCCAAACAACCGAGCGAAGAAGGGCCTAACAATATTGATGCCCTGGATCCGGTCGAGCCTTCCCTTTCGAAGGCTGCGGCGCAGCAACCCGCTGCGCACCTCGACGACCTCGTCCGTAATGCGGAAGGTGTGCACGCGCCACGACAGGTAGAACATGACGACAATCAGGACGAGCACGCCGGCGATGATGAGCAGAGCGATCGGCAGTCGGCCGTGGGCGGTGAGGAAGATCAGCGGATCGCCGTCATCGTGCGCGTGAGGAGCACCGAAGAAGAGGTCGATGAGTTGCTGCCGAGCCTGCGAGATGAAGTATCCCGCGAGCGCAATGAAGACGATCCCGCCCTTGAGCAGCGGTGTCGCGGGATGGAGCCGGTGCCACTCGCCATCAGCGAGGCGAGTGGACAGGACCGCGCCGGACGGCAGAAGGTCCTGGATCGGATCACCCTCGAATTGCTGGTCGGTCACAGCCCCGCCCGTCGCGTCTCCGCGAGCGCCACCAACTGGTCGCGAAGTTCCTCGGCGATCGCGACCGGCAGTCCGGGGATGGCAACACTGCTGGATGCCGCCGCCGTAACGAAGTGCAGGTCGCTCAGGCCAACGATGCGCGATACCGGTCCGCGGGTGATATCGATCAGCTGCATGCGGCCGTAGGGCACCGAGACGAAACGCTGGAACAGGAGCCCCCGGCGGAACAGCAGGTCATCATCCCGAAGCTGAAAACCGATGGCGCGAACGCGGCGAGGAATGAACGCGAGAACGAGAACGACGATCACGAACACGGCGATGGGCAGCGACCACCACGCCGCGAAACCGGAGATCACCGCGGGCAGGCAACTGGCGGCGAGGAGGATGAGCGCGCCCACCGCACTCGACGAGAGGTCGACCCAGACGTACTTCGGCGACACCCGACGCCACTCGATGCCGGGCAGGTTCAGGCGATTGGTCACACGCACCTCATGGGTATTGTCCTCGTCGTGGTGCGCACTAGTGCGGGCGCTCGTGCGCGAGATTCTTCTCGCCCTTGTCGTCATCGTCGGGCGGAAGGCTGCACATGTTTTCTGCAACCAATCCGCAGACGAGGAGCACGACCGAGCCGACAACAGCGGCACCCGACGTGAAAATCGAGCCTACCGCCGCGATCACCGTGCGGGTCAACAGGTACCCGACAATTGCACTGGTCGCTCCGAATAGCAGTGAGCCGGCGATGCTCGAGGCCTTTGCGAGAATGACGACCCTCGTCGCATAGAAGGGGTCGACCTGGTGCTTCTCCCGATCGCGCACCGCGCGACGAACGGGCACGGCAAACACGACGACGAGCACGCCGATGACGGCAAGCGACAGGGCGAGGGTAAACGGTGCAGAGGCGACCGCCGCACCCGTTGACGCAAGGATCACCTCGAGCAGCAGTCCGGCACCAACGCCGACGACGGCGAACAGCACGAGGACGAACGGGCGGGTGCGTTTCACGAGAGAGCCTCCGCAGGGTAGCGTGCCACATTCTCCGCCGCCGCCGGAAGTCCATCGATCCGGCCGACTCCGGGCAGTACAGCGTCCGGCTCGATCTCGAGCCACGGGACCAGCACGAAGCTGCGCTCGGCCGCACGCGGATGGGGCAGGGTCAGCGCGTGGTCGTCCTGTCGAACCTCGCCGTAGGTCACGATGTCGATGTCGAGGGTGCGATCACCCCAGCGCACTTCGCGCACGCGCCCGTGATCGGTTTCGATGGCGGCCGTGGCCGCCAGCAGATCGAGTGGGGCGAGGGTCGTCGAAACGCGGACGACGGCATTCAGGTAGGCCGGCGCAGACTCATCGATCCCCGAGGGCTTGATCGCGGCCGTCTCGACCAGGCCGGAGGTGGCATCGACGATCACTCCCGGGACAGCGGCGATGGCAGAGACCGCCCCGCGCAGGTTTGCCTCGCGGTCACCGAGATTGCTGCCGAGCGAGAGAACGGCCGTCACCCTCGAGGTCACTCGCGGGTCCGCTCGATCGTGATGGACACGTCGGCGAACGGCACCGCGATCGGCGCAGACGGTTTGTGCAGGGTGACGCGGGTGCGGAGCACGGCGGGATGCGCCAGAGCCACACCGGCAATGCGCTCGGCGACCGTCTCGATGAGATCGACGGGGTCGCTTTCCACGGCGGCCACGACCTCCTCCGCCAGCACACCGTAGTTGACGGTCCGGGCGAGGTCGTCGCTCGCCGCTGCGGCCCGGGCGTCCAGCCACACACTGACGTCGATCACAAACTCCTGGCCATTGGCACGTTCATGCGCGAAGACCCCGTGATGCGCGGTCGCCCGTAGCCCGGTGAGAGTGAGTTCGTCCTCAGCCATGCACTCCGCCGTCGTTCCAGGCGGACCAAATATCGAGAGCGACGGCCGTGGATTCGACGTCGTGAACGCGCAGGCCCCACACCCCCGCCTGGGCGGCAAGGGCACTGACCACGGCGGTTGCGAAATCGCGCTCGGTGGTTGGCGCGCCCTCGTCGGCGAACGGCGCCAGAAATCGCTTGCGGGATGCGCCGATCAGGATCGGGTAGCCGATCGACTCCAGCCGGGGCAGCGCTTTGAGGAGCGCCCAGTTGTGGTCGGCCGTTTTGGCAAAGCCCAGTCCGGGGTCGAGGACGATCTTGTCCGGCGAGATTCCCCAGACCAGCATCTCGGCGATCCGCGACTTGAGCGCGTCGCGCACTTCGTAGACAACGTTCTTGTACACGGCATTGTCGTCCATGTTGACGCTAGGCCCGCGCCAGTGCGAGGCGATGTAGTGGACACCCGTCTCGGCCACCGTTCGCAGCATCTCGGGGTCGGCGAGGCCACCCGACACGTCGTTCACGACCAGGACCCCGACATCCGCCGCGGCCTGGGCGGTCGACGCGTTCATGGTGTCGATGCTCACCGGGATCTGCCGTTCAATGAGCGCCTTGAGCACGGGCACGACTCGCTTGCGTTCGGCCTTCGGGTCGAGGCGGTCCGCACCCGGGCGCGTCGACTCGCCTCCCACGTCGATGAAATCCGCGCCCGCCGCACGCAGCGAAACGGCGTGCGCGACCGCGGCGTCGACATTCACGTATTTTCCGCCGTCGCTGAACGAATCGGGCGTGACGTTGAGGACGCCGACAATGACGGGTCGGCGGCGAGGCGGCACCGTGGGCCGGATCCGCGCCACCGTGCTAGCCATCGTGACCTGCCCCGACGCCGCCGATGAGCGCGAGCACACCCGAGCGCTGCACGGGGTCGCTCAGCGACCCGCGCGTGGCGACAGTGACCGTCGTACTCCTCACCTGGCGCGCCCCACGAGCCGAAACACAGCGGTGACTGGCATCCAGGACGACGAGCACTCCATCCGGCTCGAGGCCGACGTTGACTGTCTCCGCGATTTCCTCGGTCAGCCGCTCCTGGAGTTGAGGGCGCGAGGCAAGAGTTTCTACCACACGAGGTATCTTGCCAAGTCCGACGATCCTCCGGGAAGGGACATACGCGACGTGGGCAACACCGGTGAACGGGAGAAGGTGGTGTTCGCAGATCGAGCGGAAGTCGATGTCGCGGAGGAGGACGAGCTCGCCCAGCTTGTCCTGCGGCAGGTCAAGGTCCGCCGCGCTCGCCAGATGCTCGAGCGGATCGACATCAAGCCCGCTGAAAAAGTCGGCGTAGGACGCCGCAACCCGAGCCGGTGTCTCCAGGAGTCCCGGGCGCGACGGATCCTCGCCGATAGCGGCGAGGATTTCGGCGACGGCAGCCTCGACGCGCCCAGTGTCGATGGGAGCCATTGGCGTTTAGGCGGTAGCGATGCCGGGTGACTTGCGCGGACGTGGGGTGCGGTTCGGCTTCGACGGAACGCCGGACTGGACGCCACCATCGACAACACCCTCGTCGATCGGAGCCTTCGACGGCACCTTCACAGCGGGGAGGTTGGACAGCGGGCGCTCCTTGCTCGAGAGCCACAGCGGGCGCTCGGGCAGCTTCTTGACATCCTTGAAGATCTCCGCCAGCTCTTCGTGGTCGAGCGTCTCCTTCTCGAGCAGCTCGGTCGCGAGGTGGTCGAGGATGTCACGGTTCTCGTTGATCACGGTCCACGCCTCCGTGTGTGCCTGCTCGATGAGCAGTCGAACCTCGGAGTCAACCGTTTCAGCGATCGTCTCGGAGTAGTCGCGTGATCCGCCATCGCGTCCCATCATCGGCTCGCCTGCGGCGACCCCCAGCTTCACGGAACCGATCGCGGCGCTCATGCCGTACTCGGTGACCATCCGGCGTGCGGTGGCGGTTGCCTTCTCGATGTCGTTGGATGCGCCGCTGGTCGGGTCGTGGAACACGATCTCCTCTGCGACCCGGCCGCCCATTGCGTAGGCGAGCTGGTCGAGAAGCTCATTGCGCGTCACCGAGTACTTGTCCTGGAGCGGAAGCACCATGGTGTACCCGAGCGCACGGCCACGTGGCAGGATCGTGATCTTGGTGACCGGATCGGTGTGACGCATCGCCGATGCCGCGAGAGCGTGTCCGCCCTCGTGGTACGCGGTGATCAGCTTCTCCTTGTCGGCCATGATGCGCGAGCGGCGCTGCGGACCGGCCATGACCCGGTCGACGGCCTCGTCGAGGGCACGGTTGTCGATCAGTTGCGCGTGCGAGCGGGCGGTCAGAAGGGCTGCCTCATTCAGAACATTCGCGAGGTCGGCACCGGTGAACCCAGGTGTCTTGCGCGCGAGGACCTCGAGGTTGACGCCGGCCGCGAGCGGCTTGCCGCGCCCGTGGACCTCGAGAATGCGCTGGCGTCCCTTGAGGTCTGGCGCGTCGACGCCGATCTGGCGGTCGAAGCGGCCCGGGCGCAGGAGTGCGGGGTCGAGGACATCCGGACGGTTGGTCGCGGCGATGAGGATGACGTTGGTCTTGACGTCGAAGCCGTCCATCTCCACCAGCAGTTGGTTGAGGGTCTGCTCGCGCTCGTCGTTACCGCCACCGATGCCGGCGCCGCGGTGGCGACCGACGGCGTCGATCTCATCAACAAAGATGATCGACGGCGAGTTCTCCTTGGCCTGGGTGAACAGGTCGCGGACGCGGCTCGCCCCAACGCCGACGAACATCTCGACGAAGTCCGATCCGGAGATCGAGTAGAACGGCACTCCCGCCTCACCCGCGACGGCCCGGGCCAGCAGGGTCTTGCCGGTTCCTGGAGGGCCGTACAGGAGCACGCCCTTCGGGATACGTGCGCCGACCGCCTGGAAGCGTGCGGGGTCCTTCAGGAAGTCTTTGATCTCTTCGAGCTCTTCGATCGCCTCGTCGGCGCCGGCGACATCCGCGAACGTGACCTTGGCGGCATCCTTACCGACCAGGCGAGCCTTCGACTTGCCGAACTGCATGACACGGTTTCCGCCGCCCTGCATGCCGCGGAACAGGAAGAACACGACGACGCCGAACAGGAGGAGCGGAAGGATCAGGCCCCCGATGGTGGACCAGATGCTCGACTGGTCGACCGTGTCGTCGTACGGCACCTTCGAGCTGTTGATGGCCGCGATGACCTCGGGACCCCGTGGCGCTACGTAGTAGAACTGGACGAGCTTGTTGCCCTTGTACGGCTGGTCGAGCGTCAGGTTGACGAACTGGTCCGGGTCGTGGGTCACCGCCTTGCTCACGGTGTCGCCCTTCAGAAGGTTGAGTCCCTCCTGCGTCGTGATCGCGTGGTACCCGGGTGCGAGGAGGAACGACGCAGCGATCCACAGCAGTGCCGCGACGACAACAATCCACACCAACGGTCCGCGAAGCAAGCGCTTAATATCCATGATGAGCGGCCACGAGCGGGCCATCACCTTCCTTGAGAGACGTGACTAGAAGATTACCCCGCGCACGCTTGGCGCCCGCTGGATGTTTGCCGTGGGCGTAATGCCCCAGTCCGTGGGGTGCCCGTTGGGCCGGGTTAGTGCTCGTAAACGTGAGGAGCGAGGACGGCGACGTCGCGAAGGTTGCGGTACGCCTCCGCGTAGTCGAGGCCATAGCCCACGACGAACTCGTTCGGAATGTCGAAACCCAGGTAGGTAACATCCACGTCGACCTTCGCGGCCCCGGGCTTACGCAGCAGGGCGCAGATCTCCACCGACTTCGCCCCGCGCAGCGACAGGTTCTCCTTGAGCCACGACAGAGTGAGACCGGAGTCGATGATGTCCTCGACGATCAACACCCGCCGACCGGTGAGGTCGGTGTCGAGGTCCTTCAGGATGCGCACGACCCCGCTGGACTGGGTACCGGCGCCATACGAGGACACGGCCATCCAGTCCATGTCGATGTGGATGCGGAGCTCGCGCGCGAGGTCCGCCATGACCATCACTGCTCCCTTGAGCACACCAACTAACAGCGGCAGGTCGCCCTCGTAGTCGTGCTCGATGCGGCGGGCCAGCTCGGCCAGTTTCTCCCGGATCTCCGCCTCGGAGACAAGCACTCGGGTGAGATCGGCTGAAACGTCGCTGGCTTCCATTGGCACCTATTTCGTAGCGGTGAAGATGAGCAGGCCGCCCTGCCTCTCAACCCTAACGCCCGGGAGGTCGAGCGCTTTTTGGCCGTGCCAGTGGGTAACCAGGCGGGCAACCTCGAGGGTCTGGGCGCGGCTCAGCGAAACATGGAATTCACTCTCCACGGCCAGGCGGATGAGCCGCTGCCGGAGTGCTGGAGGGTTCGTCGCTAGTGCATGCACGGGAAGTGAGATTCCGGATTCGGCGAGATCGGCGAGCTCCTCGGCGATCTCCTCAGCGAAATGGTCGAGCGCATCGCTGTCCTCGCGCAGCTGCTCCGCGGTGCGGGCGAGAGCCTCGGCGACGCCGGGACCAAGTTCACGCTCGAGCAGAGGCAACACGGTGTTTCTCACTCGGACCCGAGCGAACGCTTCGTCCGAGTTCTGCGGATCGGTCCACGGCTCCAGGCCGCTGTCGATGCAGAACTGCGCCGTTGTCGCCCGGCGGATGCCGAGCAGGGGCCGCGCATAGCTGGTCGCACCGGCCCCTGAGCTTGTCGAAGGGCTCATCCCGTGCAGGCTCGTCGGCCCGCTCCCGCGGGCGAGTCCGAGCAGCACAGTCTCCGCCTGGTCGTCGAGCGTGTGGCCGAGCAGGACGACGGCAGCCCCGCTCTCGCGCGCTGCCGCATCCAGCGCCGCGTACCTGGCCGTTCGTGCTGCCGCCTCCGGGCCGCCCGCGGTGTCGACCGACACCAGCGAGATGGTGACGGGATCGAGCCCGAGTTCCCGTGCCTGCTCGGCGGCGCGAGCCGCGACATCCGCCGACCCGGGCTGCACGCCGTGGTCAACCACGACGGCGCCCGCCCGCAGGCCGGCGCGCGGTGCCTCGAACGCCGTTGCCGCCGCGAGCGCAAGCGAATCCGGCCCACCGCTGAGCGCGACGAGCACGAGCCCGGATTCCGGGAAGCCAGCGCGGACCGCACGACGCACGTCCGCGACGGCGGGCGTCAGTCGCGGCCGTCGCTCGGAGTCCATCCAGTAACGTTATTGCAGTTCATCGAAGAAGCTTGAGGAGTAGTTCATGGCTGCGTACGACGCGATCATCGAAATCCCGAAGGGGAGCAAAAACAAGTACGAGGTCGACCACGAGACGGGTCGCGTCTTCCTCGATCGCGTGCTCTTCACCGGTTTCGTCTACCCGACCGACTACGGCTTCATCGAGCACACCCTCGGCCTCGACGGCGACCCGGTCGACGTCCTGGTTCTCCTCGACTACCCGCTCTTCCCCGGCGTCGGCGTCTCTGTGCGCCCGGTCGGCGTCTTCAACATGACGGATGATGGCGGCTCGGACGCCAAGGTCATTGCGGTACAGGCGAAGGATCCGCGCTGGACCTGGATTCAGGATGTCGACGACATTCCCGAGTTCACCCGCAAGGAGATCGAGCACTTCTTCGAGCACTACAAGGACCTCGAGCCCGGCAAGTGGGTCAAGACCGAGGGCTGGAGCAACGCCGCAGAGGCGGAGCAGATCATCGCGGCAGGGATCGCCGCGTACAAGCCCTAACCACTCACCGCAAAGTCGGAGTCTGGTGTGCCACGCCGTCTGACGCGCACTCTGAGCTGCGTGTCAGACGGAATTCCGACTCTACGGCTGTGTCTTAGCCGGTCGGGCGTCCGGCGAACGGCACGAGGTCGCCGAATCGCACCGCGGCAACGCGCACGTTGACGCCGGGGTATGGCGCTTCGATCATCTGGCCGTTGCCGATGTAAATGGTGACGTGGTATTTGGTGGCGCTCGTCGAGCCGCCATCCGAGTACCACAGAAGGTCGCCGGGCAACCGGTCGCTGAGCGGAACGAGCCTATTCTCCGCCTTGAGGGTGTTGTACTGGTTGGTCGACGAGTGCGTGCCGATGTTCACGCCCGCGGCCGCGTACGACTTGAGGGTCAGGCCGGAGCAGTCCCACACCGACGGACCGGCGCCGTTCAACTGGTACGGCTTGCCAAGCTGCGCCTGCGCGAACGCGATCGCGGCGGCAACCTTCGATCCGATGGGAACACCTGGGATGGGTCCGGGAGGTGTCCCATCCGGCGGCGGCGTTGTCTTCGCTGCCTGCTTGGCCTCCCAGGCGACGCCAGCGTAGTAGGCCTCCTCGATGGATGCCGAGGTTCCGTTGAGCGACGCAAGCTGGCTGGTGAGGAGCGACATCTGTGCCGTCTGCGAGTTCACCTTCGCGGTCGCGGCAGCGGAAGCGGCGTTGGCTGCATCGAGCGCGGTCTGCGCCTGTGATGCCTTCGTCGACCGAATTGTTTTCGCGACCACGGCCTGGTCGCTGAGCGCGTTTGCCGTCTTGTGGTCCTGCTCCGCCGAGGCGAAGATACGTGCCGAGGTTTCGCTGAGCTTGCTCATCGTTCCGAGCATTTCGAGCAGGCCGCCCGCATCGTGCTGGTTGAGCACCAGGTCGAGTGACAGGTTGCCGTGGCCGGCGCGAGCGAACTGGGCGGCGAGCTGCCCGGCTTCACGCGATGACGCCTTCGCCTTCGCGCTTGCCTTCTTCGCCTGCGACGAGAGCTTGGTCGCCGTAGCTGTGGCGGAGGCGAGGGCATCCTTTGCCTCGAGATAGACCTCGCCGGCCAGGAGAGCCGCCTTGCCGGCGGCCGCAGCTTGCGACTGCAGCGTGGCGATGATGCCGGCGATCTTTTTCACTTCGGCTGCCTTGGCGGCCGCGTTCGCTTTTGCGGCCTGCACCTGGCCCCAGGTCGGAAAGACGGGGTCATCCGCGGACGCGGCGGTCGTTCCCAGCCCGATCAAGACGCCGACGGCGACGACCAATGACAGCGCCCTCATCGGGCGTCTCGACGGGTGCATCAGACCGCAGCCTCGCTAGCCAAGAGTGATCCCCTGGCCTCGCATGAAGGGTACCGGGTTGACCGGAGAGCCATTGATGATGACCATGAAGTGCAGGTGACAGCCGGTGGCCTCGCCCGTCTCACCGGTGCGGGCGATTAGCTGGCCCGGGCCAACATTCTGACCGTCGTGAACCAGGATCTTGCCCGCGGCGATATGGCCGTACCCGGTCGCGTAGGTGCCGTCATTCTGGATCTGGATGTACTCGCCCAGGCCGCCGTACCAACCGGCGTAGGTGACGGTGCCGGCGTGGGCGGCGTAGATCGCAACGTTGCATCCCGCGGCCAGGTCGGTGCCGGTGTGCAGGCGGTATCCGCCGTCGACCGGGTTGACGCGCATCCCGAAGCCGGAGGTGATGTGGCCGATCGAGGGCCGCGCCCACCCTGTGTCGCTGATCTCGGTCGAGCCGTCGGCACCGAATGCGGCCTTGACTCCGGCAATGTACGCGGCCTCGGTCAAGTTTGCGTTGGTGGTCAGGGAGGCGAGCTGGGCCTGCAGTTCGGCCTTGTGCGCGGTCTGTGCATCGAGCGCTGCGGCAGCGGCATCCGCCGCCTTCTGTGCGACCTCGTACGCCGCCTGGGCCACGATCTTCAGATTGTTGAGGATGCCTTTGGCCACGTTGGCCTGATCGGTGAGCGACTGGGCGGACTTCTGGTCCTGGAGCGCCTTCCGATAGATGCCATCCGCGCGGGCCGACACGCGACCGCCGTCGCCGATCCCATCGAGCACCTTCGAGGCGTCCTTACCGTTGAGGAACAGGTTGAGTTGGAACCCGCTGCTTCCGCTCCGGGCAAGCTGGGCAGCCAGCTGGCCCGCCTGGGCCTGGGACTTCTTGGCTAGCACCTTCGCGGCGTCGGCCTGCTTCTCGAGCTCCTGCTCCTTGATTGCGGCCGAATAGTAGGCATCCTGGGCCGTGCCGTAGGCGTCGCCCTTCACCTTTGCATCGGCCTGAGTCGAGGTGACCTGGGCATCCAACTGGTTGATGAGAGCCTGCAGCTGATTGATCTGAGCCTGCTTCGCCGCAGCGCTCGCCTTGGCCGCCTGTACTGCGGCCCACGACGGATAGTCCGTGGCGAATGCCGCAGTCGGGGCGACGGTGACGGATGCGGTGACCAGGATTGCAAGCACGGTGGCGGCCGCCGCGAGCCGGTTGCGGCTCAGCCGACGTGCTGCGCGCACCCGCGCCCCCATGGGTGTTGTCCAGATCATTGCAGTCCCCGAATCGTGTCGTGGCGCGAGTCGAGTCACGCCAGTAACACTGCTAACAGTGATCACAGTAACAACTCAACGTCAGATTGCCCAGCTTTGGCGTCGAAGCGGCAGCGCGAGCGATTTTGCGCGCGAAGTCTCAACAACGGGTTGAACCTACTCGGAGAAGCGCCCGAATCCAGTAGCACCGCGCCATTCAGAGGGAATCGACGCGTTTGGCTTTTGCCTTGGCGCCCCCGTATGCTTGTCCCTCGGTTGCTATGGCGTTCTGAACGGCATGGCCCCATCGTTTAGTGGCCTAGGACGGCGCCCTTTCACGGCGTTAACACGGGTTCGAAT
>JAUZFP010000151.1 GCA_030838475.1 Actinomycetota bacterium | reverse complement strand
TGCTGGAGAGTTCTCCGGACGGCTTGCAAGTCATCCGCCTCCACTCGCGCCTGCAGCGAACGGGCGGGTCGCGTTAAGCGGGTTTGACACCGCTCGTCATGCTGTTGCCCACATTCACCCCGAGCTTGACCCCCCCGAGACGGACCGTTTCGGCACCCTTGGCCACCGCTCGTTTGACGGGACCGGGTGCGGGCGCCAATCGCCACCAGTAGCGGAACGCGTAACGATTGATTAACCGTTCGACTCGAACGTCGCGATACCCCGTTGTCTCGAAGAGCGTTCGGATACTGGGATCGGAGAACAACTGCATGTGTTCGATGTCGATGATCGGCGAGCGTCTCCCGAGCAGACGGTTCAGCCGACCACGATAGTCATGGGTCACCGTTACGAAGGCTCCGCCCGGACGAAGCAGCCGAAATGCCGCGAGCGCAACGACTTTCGGGTCGCGTACATGCTCCATGGTCTGGAAGCAACAGATCAGGTCGAACGAATCAGGCGCGAACTTCTGCTCTTCGAACACACCTTCACGAATCCATGCCCGGCGGTGCCGCGGGGCAGCCGCGATGGCGGCGGCGGAGGGTTCCACGCCGACCAACTCGGTGAATCCTTGTTGCGCGAGCTGCTCTAGTAGCGCCCCGGTGCCCGTACCGATCTCGAGCACCGATTCGCGCTTCGGCAGCGCGTTCAACAACGGTTGCATGGCGCGTATGTAGGTAGCCGCCGCATCGTCGGCTTCTTCTGCACTGTCGTAGTCGGCGACGTGGTACGCGTGCGCGAGATCGTCTTGACTAGGCGGTTCGTCGGCGTACACCAAGTCGCACCTCAGACACCGCACGAGGTTGAGGTTCATGTACTCCGGCGTCTTGCGAGACGCGTAGCTGAACTCGTCCAAGCGGGCCAGATCGACGTTGCTTCTGAGGAACGACCTGGCTTCGGGCGATCCCGCTCCGCAGACGGGACAGGATCGCCTCGGACTCATCGTTGGTTCTCCCGCACAGAGAGCTTCGTGGCCTTGCCGTCCGGCATTAGTTCCGTCCGTTCGCCATTGCGGATCAGTGAGGCCCTGATCAGCCGAGGTCTGCCCTTTACCTCGGTCATGACCTTGGATACGTATTCCCCGACGAGACCGATCGCGAAGAGGTTGAAGGAGCCGAAGATGACCGTTACGAGCAACACCGTCGTGATGCCCCGCGGTGCGAGGTCGGGTAGGAACACCCGCAGGAGGATGACGACCACCGCCATCACCAACGAACTGGCCAGTGAGATGACCCCCGTGTTGGTCAGCATCGTCAGTGGCGCGTTGCTGAAGGAAAAGATCGCCTTCTTTGCCCAGCCGATGTTTTTCGCCAAGCTGTTCGTCGAGCGCCCGAAGATCCGCTCGGGACGGACGTAGTCGACGCCGGTCTGCTTAAAGCCGACGTAGGCGCGCAATCCGCGCATGAACAAATCGCGCTCTGGGCAGTTGAGCAACCACCTGACCACGCGTCGGTCCATCAGTGAGAAGTCGCCGGCGTCGAGCGGGATATTTACGTAGCTGTAGCGGGCGAACAGCCGATAGAACAGCTTGTACTCCAAACCTTGATGCCACGGCATCTCCCGCTTAACCCGCCTGCCGTACACGACGTCGTAGCCCTGCTCCCACTTCGAGTAAAAATCGTGGATCAGCTCGGGCGGGTCTTGCAAGTCGCCGTCGAGCAGGACGACGCCGTCCATCGTCGCCAGCTCCATGCCGCTCCGAAATGCCATCTGCGATCCAAAGTTTCGCGAGTGAGTGATCCCGATGACGTGTGGATCTCCCTGGCTGATCTCACGGATCACCGTGGCGCTGTCGTCCGGGCTGCCGTCGTTGACAAAAATGATCTCGTAATCGACATCGAGCTGACGGAACGTCTCGGACAGCCGCTTGTGCATCACCGGTATCGCTTGAGCGTCTTTGTAGCAGGCGATCACCGCTGATACGCCGCGCCTGCGGCCGTCGCTTCCCTTCTTGGTAGCCGCCGCCATTTGCCGATCGGTGAGAGTGTCGACCCACTTCGACATCGACACCAACCCATGTTTGAGAGCGGTGCGCGCGCTCCAGCCGATCTCTCGTTGGGCCTTACTGGGATCGGAGTACCAGTCGGGCATGTCCCATGCCCGCCCCTCCATCGTGTCGAATTGTGGTTCGGCTTCGAGGTGAAACGTTTCCCGAGTGAGCTCGGCGAGGTCGCTTATAGTGGTTTTGACTCCCGTCCCGATGTTCAAGCTCTCGCCGTAAAGTCCGGGATGCATCCGAGCCGCGGCCAGAACGAAGGCTTCGCAAACGTCGTCGACGTAGACGAAGTCGCGTGACGTCCGTGGATCGACCAACGGCGGCAGTCTTCCGGACAACGCTTCCCGTAGCAGCGTCGGGAGGAGACGAGAAGTGTCTTCTAGCGGGCCATACACCGAGTACAACCGCAGGTTGACCGCCGGAAAGCCTCGCTGCTTACCCATGTAATGCAGGTAGTTGGCGATCGCCACCTTGGAGACGGCGTACGGGCTATTGGGCTCGCAGAGGCTGTCTTCCGCGGGTGCGGTGCAATTGGTGCCGTATTCGGACGAACTGCCCGCGCTGATGAAGGCGCTGAAGGGCCGCGACGCCAAGCGGTCGACCAGGTTGACCGCTGACTGAAAGTTGGTCTGATAGATCAGCGTGGTGTCGTCCTGGAATGAATAGCCACCGTAGGCGGCACAGTGGAATATGGTTTGTGGCGCCGAGCTATCGACGAGGTGCCTCATCAGCACGTCGTCGTTCAGGTCGACCTCAAAGGTTTGCCCGTCCGGTACGTCGCGGAGCCTCCAGCCGTTCTCGCGCTGCACGATCGCGTACACGTCGTCGCGAACCTCATACAGCTTCTTGAACAGATTCGCGCCGACAAATCCAGCGGCACCGGTCACTAAGATCGGTCCTTTGAGAGCGCGAATATTCGACTCGAGCGCATCCATTCTCAGACGCTCCCCAGCGCAGACAACATCGATGCCGGGTCGAGCCCGGACTGCGTCCGCATAAATTCCTGGGAACCGTAGCGACCGTAGTCATGGGCACGGGCACACAAGTGTGCAAAGCATTTCGGCGCGCACCCGCGTTCGCCTAGATCTAGGAGAAGCTG
>JAUZFP010000129.1 GCA_030838475.1 Actinomycetota bacterium | reverse complement strand
TGGCTGGTTCCTGACCATGTCGGAGCTAGCCAGCGCCCCTCTCACGCAGCAGACAGTTCGGGTCGTAGCTGAGTGAGACGGTAGGTCTCCCGCGCACTGGGTACGCGGCGGGAGACCTACCACCTTTAGCCGAGGCCAGTCCTCGCTACTGGTTCTTTAGCGGTCGCGTCTTCGAGCACGTTACGGTAGCGGCCGACTGACCGACCAGGCCGTTGATGACGGCCGCGCCAGCGATTGGCGTATCGGTGGGATTCGGCGTTGCCGTTCCACCGCCCGGTGCCGCTTCGGATCCCCGGTTTGTCGCCTGCGCGCCAAGCGTGAACGGAGTATCGGCCTTAATGAGACTGAATAGCTGGTTGCCGAGCGCGATGTTCGGCTGCACCTTGCCCGCGAAGATTCCACTACCGCCCGTGTTACCTGGGTACTGCACGAACACAACGTGGCTGGGCGGGATGTTCTTGAGGGTCGCCGCGATCGAGATCATTGTCGGAACAGAGTCGAGGCTCGACGAGAGCTGCATGCTCGAGGTTGCGGCCGTGGCGAGCTTATAAACCGTAAGCGGATTTGAAAGCGTGCCACCGCCCTCGAGCTTGCGGACGAGGGAAGAAAGATAGACCTGCTGCGAGCTGATGCGCCCGAGGTCGCTGCCGTCACCAACGGCGTGACGAGACCGAAGGAATGCAAGTGCGGTCTGGCCCGACAGGTTGTATGTTCCTGCCGCCGGAAGGTTGATTTGTGAGTACTTGTCGATGAGTGGACCATTCACACAGACATCCACACCACCGACCGCGTCGGACATGTTGATGACGCCCTCGAACGTGATGAGCCCGGCGAACTGAATCTGCACACCGGTCAGGGCTTCAACCACGGTGACGACACACGGCAAACCGCCGTAGGAAAGAGCCGTGTTGATTGGCAATCCAGCAGCGCGACCACCCTTCGAGCACTGGGGATGCGGAACCACCATGTCACGTGGAAAACTCACGGCCGTTGCGAAGGTGTGGTCTGCGGACACGTGCAGAAGGATCGTGACGTCGTTAAGCGCGCCGCCGTCACTTGGACCCGCGCCGATTCCTCCCTGGCCGACGCGAGTGTCGTCACCAACGACCAGGATGTTGAACCCGCCGGGGTAGACGCCGATCCCGGGTGGCGGAGCCACCGACTGGTTCGGGTGGATATTGACGCTCGGCCCGATGTTGGCCTGGAATTGGTAGAGCACCAGTCCGGTAATAACCAGGCTCGACACCACGAGGACACCGAGGACGGTGCCAACGATGCCGAACACGGTGCCGAGTGGGCCCGACTTCTTCAGCCGACCGTGCCGTGCGATCCCAGAAATCGCTGACGAGTTTCCGCCGCGGGGGCGCGAGTCGCTCAAGTCAGATCCCTTTCGTTCTGTGACAGGAAGCGGAGGGCGTGGGATTCGAACCCACGAATGCTTTCACATCACCAGTTTTCAAGACTGGCTCCATCGGCCGCTCGGACAGCCCTCCCTGAGCCCCCGTACCGGGGAGCCAAGCCCCCATGGTAACCCATCGATTTAAGCCAACCCTGAATCCGAGGGTTGCAAGCCCGGCGTGGTCAGTCCTGAAAAGTGCTCAGGATTTGTGCAACGCCGTCCTCGATGTCGGTGCCGGTCAACTCCGCGGCGGCCGCGCGGACCTCCTCGGGGGACTGGCCCATCGCAACTCCGCGTCCGGACGCGGTCGCCCACTCCAGCATCTCGATGTCGTTGCGCCCGTCGCCAATCGCCATGACCCGCTCGCGCGGAATCTTCAACAGTCGGCGGACGCGTTCGAGGGCAACCGCCTTGTTGACGCCATCCGGAGCGATGTCCAGCCACGCCGTCCAGCCGACGTTGTAGCTCACGCGATGGAGACCCATCTTCTCCACGACGGCGAGAAAATCCTCGATCGCGTGCTCCGGGGAGATGACGACGACGCGGGTTGCCCGAACGTGTAGCAGCTCCTCGAACTCGACGCGGCGGCCATTCACAGCGCTGTCCCACTCCGGGAGCGAGCCGCCGGAAAAGAGAAACAGACCGTCGGCATCCTCGACCGCATATCGAGCGCTCGCCAGGTGACCCCGAACCGTAGTCAGAACTTCCTCGGGATTGAACGTCTCGACATGCTCGCGTACGTACTTAGGCGACGCAGCGGCGGTTGGGGTGCTGGGATCGCGCTTCAGCGTGATCGCCCCGTTCGCGCAGACCACATACTCGGGCGTGATACCAAGCCGATCGAGGATCGGGAGCGACATCTCCACGGAGCGGCCGGTCGACAGGGTCACCTCGTGGCCGAGCTCGCGCACACGTTGCACCTGCTCGACGACGACGTCGCTCAGCGTCCCGTCCTCGTGGAGCACGGTCCCATCGACGTCGAGAGCGATCAGCCAGCGGTCGGCTTTGTGCGCCGCGGTCACTGTTGTGGCTCGAGAACTGCGAGCCCACCGAGGTAGGGACGCAGGGCCTCGGGCACCGTCACGGAACCATCGGCCCGTTGGTGGGTCTCCAGGATCGCGACGATCCAGCGGGTCGTGGCCAACGTGCCGTTCAGGGTCGCCACCGGCGACGTCTTTCCCGACTCCGTGCGATACCGGATGTCGAGTCGGCGAGCCTGGTACGTGGTGCAGTTGCTGGTCGAGGTCAGCTCGCGGTAGGTGCCCTGGGTGGGAACCCACGCCTCGATGTCGTACTTGCGCGCGGCGCTCGACCCGAGATCCCCGGCGGCAACGTCGATGACCCGGTAGGCAAGCTCGCACGCCTGCATCATCGACTCCTGGTAGCTGACCAGGCGATCGTGCTCGGCTTCCGCGTCCTCCGGCAGGACGTAGCTGAACATCTCGAGCTTGTTGAACTGGTGAACGCGCAGGATGCCGCGATTGTCCTTGCCCGCGGCCCCGGCCTCGCGGCGATAGCAGGTCGACCAGCCGGCATAGCGCACCGGCGCCTTCGACATGTCGAGTATTTCGTCGCTGTGGTAGCCGGCGAGCGCGACCTCGCTCGTGCCGGTGAGGTACAGGTCGTCCGCGGGGAGGTAGTAGATCTCGTCCGAGTGCTCGCCGAGGAAGCCGGTGCCGGCCATGATCTCCGGGCGCACGAGTGTGGGCGTAATAAGAGGTACGAAGTTTTCAGCGAGTGCCGTGTCGAGCGCGAGGTTCATGAGCGCGATCTCGAGCCGCGCCCCGATGCCGCGGAGGAAGTAGAACCGGCTTCCGCTGACCTTCGTGCCGCGGGTGATGTCGATCGCGCCGAGGATCTCACCGATTTCAACGTGGTCGCGTGGTTCGAAATCGAAGCTGGCCTTCGTTCCCACCTCGCGGAGGGTCACAAAGTTCTCCTCGCCGCCGGACGGGACACCCTCGATGATGGGGTTCGCGATCGCGCCCACGATGGTGGTGAACGCGAGCTCGGCTTCCGCCGCGAGCTGCTGCGCCACCTTCACTCGAGCGGAAAGCTCCTGCGCCTTCGCGACCAGTGCCGCCTTCTCATCCTTCGTGGCAGACGCAACGGTCTTCCCGAACGCGTTTTGTTCTGCACGAAGGTTCTCGTACTCGCCGATCGCCATTCGCCGGCTCGCGTCCGTCGCTATGGCATCGTCGACGAGGGTGACGGACGCGCCGCGCGCTTCCTGCGAACGGCGAATCGCATCCGGATTGTCGCGGAGGAGCTGGGGGTCGATCACGAACCCAAGTCTAGTTTGGCCGACACGCCACCCCTCCGCGCGCTAGCTTGGAACCATGGCAACCATCGCGTCTTCGTCGAGGACGAAGACCGCTGCCGTCATTTACAACCCGGTCAAAGTCAACCTGAAGACACTCAAAGCCACCGTCAAGTCCGCCGAGTCCGAGGCCGGCTGGAGCAGGTCGCTCTGGTTTGAGACCAGTGTGCTCGATCCGGGCGGCGAAGCGGCGAAGCAGGCCATCGCGAAGGGCGCGGATGTCGTGCTCGCGGCGGGCGGGGATGGAACAATTCGTGCCGTCGCGGAGTCGCTGCGCGGCACAGACGTTCCGCTGGCGCTGCTGCCGTCCGGCACCGGAAACCTGCTTGCCCGCAACCTGTCCCTCGCGCTCGACAACCTCGCCACCTCCGTCGAGACGGCGTTCACCGGACGGGCGCGACCGATCGACGTCGGCGTGGTCGAGGCGGAGCGGGCGGACGGATCGCGCAGCTCCCACGTCTTCCTCGTGATGGCGGGTCTCGGTCTCGACGCGCAGATGGCCGCAAATACGAATGCCATGCTCAAGGCGAGGGTCGGCTGGATCGCCTACATCGACGCGATAGCTCGCGGAGTGCGCGACAACAACAAGGTGAAGGTGCGCTACTCGCTCGACGGGGGACCGGTCGCGTCCGCTTCGGTCAATACCGTGATTGTCGGCAACTGCGGACTCCTGCCCGGCAACATCCAGCTCCTCCCCGACGCCGTCATCGACGATGGTGTGTTCGACATCGTCGCGTTCCGCCCCGGCGGCTTCGTCGGCTGGGTGCAGATTTACGTGAAGCTGGTCTGGGAGAACGGCGTCCTTCGGCGCAGCACCGTGGGCCGTCGCATCCTTACTATGTCGCGCGAGGTTCGCGCACTGCGCTACCTGCGGGGAACCGACCTGACGCTCCGGCTCGAACATCCGGAGGAGTTCGAACTCGACGGCGATCCGTTCGGCGAGGCGATCGCGCTCAAGGCGCACGTCGACCACCTCGGCCTGATGGTCATGGTGCCGGCCGGAGACTAGGCGACTAGTCGTCGAGGGTCGCGAGCCAGGCGCGCGCATCCTGGAACGCCTGGTTGTCGTAGCGCGGTGTCACGGAGATCTGTTGCTTATCGGCGCGCGGGTACGACCCGAGGAAGATCACGTTCGGACTGAAGCGCTTCAGGCCGAGAAGAGCGTCGGCGACCCGCTCGTCACGCACGTGGCCATCGAGGTCGATGACGAACCGGTAGCGGCCAAGCTCGTCACCGATCGGGCGCGACTCCAGCAGGCTCATATTGACACCACGGGTTGCGAACTGTTCGAGCATCTCCAGCAGTCGGCCGGCGGTGTTGTCCGGCAGCTCGGCGATGATGCTGGTCTTATCCGAGCCGGTCGGGTCGGGAAGGTGTGTGCCTCGCCCGACCAGGACGAATCTGGTCTGGGCCGTCGGATTGTCCCCGATGTTCTCCGCGAGCACCGCCAGGTCGTGGTGATGGGTGATCGTCGGCGGGGCGATGGCCGCGTCGGCGAGGTCATTCTCGAATAGGGATGCGGCCGCGGCGACGTTCGAGCTGGCGGGGATGTGTTCGTGGTTGGGCAGGTTCGAATCGAGCCAGAGATGGGTCTGGGCGTAGGCGACCGGATGCGCATTCACGACCTTGACGTCCGCCAGCGTCGTGCCCGGCTTGGCAACGAGGAGGAAGTTCACGTTGACGAGGTATTCGCCGATGATGCGCAGATTCGGGATGGTGGCGAGCGCGTCCTGGCTGGCGCTGACGCCCCCCTCGACCGTGTTTTCGATCGCGATCATGGCCGCGACGCTGCGACCGGCGACGACGTCGTCGAGGGCCTGGCCGACATTGTTGACTGGGTGCCAGGTCTGACCGATCGCCTGGGGCACCTGGGCGAGTGCCGCCTCCGTAAACGTTCCCGCGGGACCCAGGTACGAGTAGGTCTCGGTGCTAGCGGCGGAAGTCTCGGACATGCCCTAGAGCCTAACCAACTGACGGTGGAACAATTGCGGGATGACAGCCGTGCCTGGTGCCGTGCAGAGGATGATTGACGCCACGAACAGCGAGGACGACGCCGCGTTTGTCGCGACGTTCACCGACGACGCGTTTCTGTCCGACTGGGGCAGGGAGTTTCACGGACACGACGGTGTCGGGCAGTGGAACCGGACCGACAACATCGGCGTGCACGCGAGGTTCGCCGCGTCGGCGTCGCGGCACGAAGGCGCCGAGGATGTCGTCACGCTGACGGTGAGCGGCGGCGGTTACAACGGCACCGGCGACATCCGGTTCACAATCGTCGGCGACCGTATCAGCCGCATGATCATCGCCGCCGACTGAACGCCGGTGACCCCGTTGCGGGCTTAGCCGGTTCGGCGAAGATCGACTCGCGGCCTGCCGACTCGTTTCCACGTCCGACTTGGGTCGATTTCTGGCGGTGCCAACACGTGTGGAATGCCGTTCATCATTTCAAGCTGCCACTCCGTGTGATGGATGAGATCGTGATCGCGTGGGCACAGCATGACTCCGTTGTCGACGTTCGTTTCGCCGACGGCGCCGTGAGTGTAGAACTCCTTCACGTGGTGTGCGTCGGTCCAGGCGACGGGCACATCACAGAGCAGGCACGTGTCGCCGTCTCTCGCGATGATCGCTTTTCGCTGAGCCGAGCTGAACGGGTACCTGGCCTTGCCGAATGCGAGCACCTCGCCGTCGTTGCCCAGAATCGCCTTGCGGAAAATCGAGTCACACAGCAGGCGCTGGATCGTGTTTGCCGAAACTGCTTCGTGGATGCCGTCGATCCAGCCCACGCCGGTTCCGGATTCGAGATCCGTCAGCGAGATGTGCGCCGTGACCTCCGCGGTCGAGCGAATCTGACCGCTTTCCAGCCCCGCGTTGCGAACGCCGGCCCTAATGAGCCCGTCCACGACATCGTGCTGCCGCTGGTCGCGAGTTCGGGTGTCACGAAGGGTAACGACCTCTGTTCCGTCTTCGCTCACCGTGGTGGGCGTTCCCTCCCGGCGATCGTCCTCTGAGAGAAATCGCGGCTGTGCCCCGGGAGCGTTTGCTTCGTTAAACACCGACTTAAGGAGTGCCGCAGTCGTGGGAGCGAGGCCGCCACGGATGGGCACGATGCCATTTCGCTCGCGGCCGAGCTGGATACCGCGACGAAGCGTCGTCTCCTGCTCCCTGGGAAGCACGCCGTCGGGGTCAAGCCGATCGCGCACAACAATCGCGAGGTCGGAGACGTACTGAACCCGGTTCTGCTGCGCGTGCCGCACGAGGCCCGACTCGGCCACGTCGAGGTCGTCGGAGGTGGCGACGCGACGAACATCGTCAAGCGCTCGCACAATCAGGGCCGCTGCCTCCGGGCCAACCTCACCCGCAGCGACCGCATCGGCGAGAACGGGGAATCGCGGTGCCAGTGGTTCACCGGTGAGGGTGACGCTAGCCCGAAGCGCCGATCCAAGGTGGATGCGACGGCTCGCCTCGGCACCCGAGATCAGCGCGAGATGTTCAAGGAAGACTGAGGGAGTCGAACAACCGTGCTTCTGGGCAAGGCCGGCCGTGCCGAGTTCCCGACGAGAACGGTCAGAGACTTCCGCGGCGGCAGCGCCCTGAATGGCGGACAGTGCTCGAGCGAGAGCCTCGGCTTGGACAACGTCGTTGCACAGGGTTTCGTCGCTGGCTCCACTAAGCGCGTCGAGGTCGTAGCGGAGAACCAGCTCTCGGGCCGTTTCAAGAACACTCGCTGCCATTGGAGTCGCCGTTCATTCGGATTCGTCGGCACGAGGTAACTACATTCTATTCGTATTGCGCATATATGTCTAGTGTGCTCGAATATAGCTTCGATGAAGGGGCTGTGAAGGACCGGCCTGACTCGCGGGGGACGGGCACGAGATCGACTCGCGGTGCCAGACTTGGAGAATGAACTCCAGAGCCGGCCAACCCGCGGAGAAGTCCGATCTCATCGATGTTCACGCCCTGGTGCGGGCGTACTACGACCTGGTCCCCGATGTGACGATTCCTGAGCAGAAGGTGGTCTTCGGCACGAGCGGCCACCGGGGGTCATCCTTCGACGCCGCCTTCAACGAGACCCACATCGCTGCAATCACGCAGGCGATCATCGAGTATCGCACCGGGCAGGGCGTCACCGGTCCGCTGTTCATCGGCAAAGACACCCACGGGTTGAGTCGTCCGGCCGAGACGACGGCGCTCGAGGTTCTCGTGGCCAATGGCGTGCGCGTTCTGGTCGACGAGTTCGACGACTACGTTCCGACGCCAGCGTTGAGCCACGCGATCATTCGCTATAACAAGGAGGTCTCGGCGGGCTCAACCCGGGGAACGGGCTCCAATCGCGACCTTGCCGACGGCATCATCATCACCCCCAGCCACAACCCGCCGTGTGACGGCGGTTTCAAGTACAACCCTCCCCACGGCGGTCCCGCCGACAGCGACGCGACGAACTGGATCGCAGACCGCGCGAATGCGATCATCCTCGCCGGCAGCATCGAGGTCAGGCGCTCCGAGCCCAGCGCGGTCGAGACCTATGACTTTCGCAAGCACTATGTCGAGGACCTGGTCAACATCATCGACATCGAGGCGATCAGGACGTCCGGCATCCGCATCGGCGCCGACCCGCTCGGCGGAGCCAGCGTCCACTACTGGCAGCTCATCGCCGAACACTACGGACTAAACCTCACCGTCGTGAACCCGGAGGTCGACCCCGCCTGGCCGTTCATGACACTCGACTGGGACGGGAAGATCCGCATGGACCCATCCAGCCCGTCCGTCATGGCCTCCGTGGTTGCCCACCAGCACGACTACGACATCGTGACCGGCAACGACGCCGACGCCGATCGCCACGGCATCGTCACCCCCGACGGCGGGCTAATGAATCCGAACCACTACCTGGCCGTCGCCATCCAGTACCTCTACACCCACCGCCCGGACTGGAGCGAGGATGCCGCGATCGGCAAGACGCTCGTCTCCAGTTCCATGATCGACCTCGTCGCCGAATCGCTCGGCCGTCGCCTCTGGGAGGTTCCGGTCGGGTTCAAGTGGTTCGTCCCCGGCCTCATCGACGGGTCGGTCGCGTTCGGGGGCGAGGAGAGTGCGGGGGCGAGCTTCCTACGGAAGAACGGAACGGCCTGGACGACCGACAAAGACGGCATCCTGCTCGCCCTTCTGGCGAGCGAGATTCTCGCCGTCACCGGTACGTCGCCGTCGCAGCTCTACGCCGAACTCGTCACCCGTTTCGGAGACCCGGCCTACGAGCGAGTGGATGCCGCCGCCAGCAAGGAACAGAAGGCACGACTGGCGAAACTCAACGGGTCCGCAATCACGGCGACGTCACTCGCCGGCGAGCCCATCGCGCTCAAGCTCAGCGAGGCCCCCGGCAACGGGGCGGCCATCGGCGGCGTCAAGGTCGCGACGGCGACCTCCTGGTTCGCCGCGCGACCGAGCGGCACCGAGGACGTCTACAAGATCTACGCCGAGTCATTTCAGGGACCCGAGCACCTAAAGAAGGTGCAGGCGGAGGCGAAGCAGATCGTCGACGCCGCCCTCGGCTAACGCAGGTAGTCCGGTGCTGGTGGCAGGCCGAAGAACTCCTCGAGCGTCTCGACGCCCTCCGTGTGCAGCTCGGTCGCCAGCGGGACGCCGATAAAGCGGAAGTGCCATGGCTCATACTCGTAACCCGTGATCGCCGTCTTGTCGGCGGGATACCGGAGCAGGTAACCGAAGCGCCACGCGTTCGCGGCGAGCCACTCGCCCTGCGGGGTGGTCCCGAAGCACGCGGCGAGCGAGCACGTCAGCGGCACCGGCGAGATGTCGACGGCCAGCCCGGTCTGGTGCTCGCTGTATCCGGGACGCGCGCTCTGCTTGTCGGCCTGAGTCTTGCCGAGGCTCGAGACCCAGCCGTTGTAGACCTGCACCTGCACCGGATACGAACGGTACGAGCTCTGCACCTGCATCGCTCCCGCGCCCTCGGCGGCGCCCGCCGCAAACATGGCGACGAGTGCGGCGGATGCATCCCTTCGCATCACCGCCGGGTTGTCGTGCGCGACCGGGACCGTGACCAGGTCCTTCGGTGCGTACGAGATCGGATTCAGCGGACGAAGCTTGTTGACGACAACCCAGACGCTCGCTGGGTCGTCTATGGAAAACGCCGCGCGATCGAATCCGCCCGGCGACGCGGGAGCTGCTGACGCGCTGGGCGTAGCCGACGCGGTCGTGGTCGGCGTGCCGTCGGCGATGGGACTCCGAGCTGGCGCACACGCCGCCGAGGAGCCAACGACGACCAGCGCGAGCACAAGCGCGCAGGCGGTGCGGCGGGGGTTGGGCACCGCTCGAGTTTAGCCAGCGTGGTTCCAAAATTGATTGGAGCCGTGATGCCAGTGGTGTAAGTTTGCAGTCTACGCAAGTTTCTGCAGGGGGTCCTCGTGTCAACAGAATCCAAGGTGCCATCTCGCTCGCAGCGACGCGCAACCGCCATCAAGAACTCGGGCGGGGTGATGACCCACCGCCAGATCATGTTCGTGCTCTACGGGATGATGGCCGGGATGTTCCTCGGGGCACTCGACCAGACGGTCGTAGGTACCTCCATCCGAACGATCGCGGATGACCTGAACGGTCTCCAGGACCAGGCCTGGGTCACCACCGCCTACCTGATCGTTTCCACGATCGCGACGCCGATCTACGGCAAGCTCTCCGACATCTTCGGCCGTCGGCCACTATTCATCTTCGCGATCACGGTCTTCCTGGTCGGATCCGTCGCATCCGGATTCTCGACCTCGATCTTCGAGCTGGCGGCATTCCGTGCCATCCAGGGCCTCGGCGCCGGTGGCCTGATGTCGATCCCGCTGACGATCATGGGAGACATCCTCGCCCCCCGCGAGCGCGCGAAGTACCAGGGCTACTTCCTGGCCGTCTTCGGGATCTCGAGCGTCATCGGACCACTCGTTGGTGGTCTCTTCGCCGGCGCTGACCAGATCCTGTTCATCACCGGATGGCGCTGGGTGTTCCTGATCAACATCCCGATCGGCGCCGTCGCGCTGTTCCTGGTTCTCCGATTCCTGCACCTGCCGAAGCGCAGCGCCAACCGTGCCGTTCGAATCGACTGGTTGGGTGCGGTGACCGTCATCATTGCCGTCGCTCCCCTCCTGCTCATTGCCGAAGAGGGGCGCGACTGGGGGTGGATGTCGGTCGCAGCCTGGACGTGTTACATCATCGGCGCCATCGGGATCATCGCCTTCATCATCACCGAGAGGGTGCTCGGCGATGACGCGCTCATTCCGCTGAAGCTGTTCAAGAGTCCCACCTTCTCGGTCGCGACGATCCTCGGAATCATGGTCGGTTTCGGCATGTTCGGCGCGCTCTCGACCATCCCGCTCTACCTGCAACTGGTCAAGGGTTCGACCCCAACGGAGAGTGGGTTCCAGCTGCTCCCGATGATCCTCGGGCTCATGATCGCCTCCATCATCTCCGGCCAGCTGATCTCCCGCACCGGCAAGTATCGAATCTTCCCGATCATCGGCACCGGCCTGATGTCGCTCGGCTTCCTGCTGCTCACGACGATCAAGGCGGACACCAACTACTGGGTCCTCGCCGGCGCGATGCTGCTCACGGGTCTCGGGCTCGGTCAGCTCATGCAGACGCTGACCATCGCCAGCCAGAACTCGTCGGATGCCCGGGATATCGGGGTCGCGACCTCGGCATCCACCTTCTTCCGCCAGATCGGCGGAACGCTGGGCGTCGCCGTCATCTTCTCCGTGGTGTTCTCGCTCATCGGCGACAAAATCACCGCGAGTTTCAGCAAACCGTCCGTGCTGAGGGCGGCACTGAATGCCGCGCTCGACCCCAAGGTCGCCGGCGCGAAAGAGAACCTCGCGATCATGAAGAAGGTCTACGACCCGATCGTTACGAAGATCACCGCGCAGTTGCCACCCGGAGTGGATCTCTCCAATGCGGCGACCCGTCACGCGATCGTCGACAAAGCTGTCGCAGCATCCGGCGGCACCGTGAGCTCCGGCAGTGGCGCATCGACCAGCCTCGACAACAACACCCAGTTCCTGAACCACGCATCGCACGCCCTGACGGCTCCATTCCTCACCGGATTCTCGGAGGCAATGGTCACCGGATTCTGGGTCAGCCTGGGGGTTCTCGGGGCGGCCTTCATCCTCTCGTTCTTCCTCAAGGCGACCCCGCTGCGCACGAAATCGGCAGCCCAGGAGGTTGCCGACCAGGACGAAGCCATCCTCGCGACGCGCGCCGCGAACACCCTCAGCGCGGGTCTCGCTCCCGACACGACCACCGGCCGAATCCAGGTCGTCGTCCCCGAACCGGCGGGCAAAAACTAGTCTTTAGAGCCCTTTTTGCAGAGGAATCGGTCGAATTTGGGAGCGCTCCCAAAAATGTCTTGACAGAACGGATGATCGATACTTAGTGTTAGCTCGATCTTGTGAGAGCGCTCTCACGAAGCACGGGGCGCTCGCAGAAGATCTCCCCTATCCACGCACACAAAGGAGTGACCGTGAAGTTCTCACGACGCACCAAGCTGTCGGCCGCACTCGTCGCCGCAGTTTCTCTTGCACTAGTCGCCACCGGCTGCAGCAGCGGCGGCGGCAGCACCTCGGGCAGCAATGGTTCCGGCTCGACCATCACCTACTGGGCAAGCAACCAGTCCGGTGGACCAACCTCGGACGACGTCAAGATCCTGACGCCGATCCTCGCGCACTTCACGAAGACGACCGGCATCAAGGTCAACCTCGAGGTCATCAGCTGGAACGACCTGCAGAACAACATCAACAACGCCGTATCCTCCGGATCCGGTCCTGACGTCCTGAACATCGGAAACACCTGGGCCCCGTACCTCGCGGCGACCAAGGCGTTTGTGCCGTTCGAGGGCAAGGCCGCAACCGCGATCGGTGGAACGAGCCGCTTCGTTCCGAGCGCGCTCGCAACCGGTGGCCTCGCAGGCCAGGCGCCGACCTCGGTGCCGTACATCGGCCTCACCTACGGCCTCTTCTACAACAAGGCGATGTTCTCCGCCGCCGGCCTGACCCCTCCCACCAGCTGGGAAGACATGGTCTCCGACGCCAAGAAGCTCACCACCGGTGGGGTTGAGGGCATGGGCCTCGTTGCCGGCAGCTACACCGAGAACGTGCACTTCGCGTTCATCCTCGGCGAGCAGAACGGTGGAGCGTGGTACGACTCCTCAGGAAAGCCCACGTTCACCACGGACGCCAACGTCCAGGGTGTTCTTCGCTACCTGAACCTCATGCAGGACGACAAGGTCGTGAGCACGGCTGACGCCGAGCACACGGACGGTTCGCAGGCTCCCGCCGACTTCGCCAAGGGCAAGATTGCGATGTTCGTTTCACAGAACAACGCAAACACCACCCTCACCGCGGACGGTATGGACTCCAGCAAGTACGGCGTCGTTCCGATCCCGACCACCGCGGGCGGCAAGAACATCGCCAGCGGAATCCAGGGCATCAACCTGTCGATCTTCAAGAACTCGAAGGAGCAGGCAGCTGACCTCCAGTTCATCAAGTTCATGACGAGCTCGTACGCACAGAGCGCCATTGGCCTCCCGTTCGGCACGATCCCGGTTGCTAAGGGCATCAAGCCGCAGTTCTCGACGGACAAGGACTTCCAGGCCACGTTCCAGAAGATCTACAACACCCAGGCGGCTCCGTACCCGCTGGTCGCATCAGAAGGCGCGTTCGAGCAGAACGTTGGAACCGCCGTCAACGGTCTGTTCGCGACTATCGCAACCGGTGGCAAGGTCACCGCGAGCGACGTCAAGGCAGCACTGCAGACCGCGCAAGACAAGACCGAAGCAACTCAGTAACACACTCCCCTTCCCCGGCCGGGGCCGTCCACGCGGATGCGCCCCGGCCGGGCAGGGCCGTGCGGTCTTTCCACTCGAGCCGCGGGAGACTTGTCCTCCCGCGGTTCGTGTGGCACCGCACGACAGACCACTAGAAAGGCGCGCCTGAGTTCATGGCGATCACAACGGCTCCCCCCACGACTTCCCCCCGGACCTCACAACGAAGTGACGGCCCGGGAGAACACCAACGGCACCAGACCAAACGATGGCTGCCATACGCTCTCATCGCTCCGGCGGTGGTATTCGAGCTCCTCATCCACTTCACCCCGATGGTCACGGGCGTCTGGATCAGCTTCCTCAAACTCACCAGCGCATCGATCGCGAACTGGTCAAGCGCGCCCTTCGCCGGGATCGGCAACTACCAGATCGCCGTTTCGGCCACCAACGCCCAGGGTGCAGCGCTCCTCAACTCCTTCGCCATAACCTGCGGATTCACCCTCATCGTCGTGGCACTGTCCTGGGGGCTCGGGATGGCGGCCGCCGTCGCTCTGCAGCGAACCTTTCGAGGGCGCGCGATCTTCCGCACGATCTTCCTGATCCCGTACGCGGTACCGATGTACGCCGGCATCATCGCCTGGAAGTTCATGTTCCAGCAGCAGAACGGCGTGATCAATCAGCTCCTGGTGTCGCTTCACCTCGTCGACCCGGCTCACCTGCCGTTCTGGCTGATCGGCTCCAACGCGTTCGGGTCCGTCATCATTGTCTCGATCTGGCGCACCTGGCCGTTCGCGTTCCTCATGCTCATGGCCGGGCTGCAGACCATCAACGAGGACCTCTATGAGGCGTCGGCGCTGGACGGAGCAAAGCCGTTCCGCCAGTGGCGTGCGATCACCCTTCCGGAACTCGGTGGCGTCAACCGAGTGCTGGTGCTGGTGCTCTTCCTCTGGACGTTCAACGACTACAACGACCCGGCCATCCTCTTCGGCGCCGGTCAGCCCCCCGCGGGCGACCTGATCTCGTTCCACATCTACAACAACTCGTTCTCCACACTTAACTTCGGCTTCGGTGCCGCGATGTCGACACTGCTGCTGATCTTCCTGCTGATCGTCTCGGTCGCATACCTGCTCTTTGTGAACCGGAGGTCCACTCGTGCGTGAAACTGTCGGATTCAAAGTCTTCCGCGTCGTCATCATTGTCGTCCTGACGCTCTTCGTGATCTTCCCGCTGTACGTCATGCTGACCTCGTCGGTGAAGCCGCTGGTCGACGTACAGAGCGTCTTCACCTGGTGGCCGACCACATTCACGATCCAGCCGTTCATCGACATCTGGAACACCGTGCCGCTGGCCACCTACTTCACGAACAGCCTGATCGTGTCGACCATCGCGAGCCTCTGCAGCGTGATCATCGCGATCTTCGCCGCCTACGGCGTCTCCCGGTTCAAGTTCCGCGGACGCTCGGTCTTCACGACCGCGGTGCTGTCCACCCAGATGTTCCCCGGCATCCTGTTCCTGTTGCCGCTCTACATCATCTTCGTCAACATCCACACGGCAACCGGCATCCCGCTGGTGGGCACGCTCGGTGGCCTCATCATCACCTACCTGACGTTCACCCTCCCGTTCGCGATCTGGATGCTCACCGGGTACTTCGACAACATCCCGCGCGACCTCGACGAGGCAGCCAAGGTGGATGGCGCAACCGCCCTGCGATCGCTGTGGAGCGTCATCCTTCCGGTGGCGCGCCCCGGAATCGTCGCCGTGATCGTCTACTCCTTTATTACTGCGTGGGGTGAGCTGCTCTTCGCCCAGGCGTTCGTCGGCCAGTTCCAGGACCTGCGGACCCTCGCGGTCGGCCTGACCGAGTACTCGTCGCAGACGACCGTGTTCTGGAACCAGATCATGGCCGCCTCGCTCGTCGTGAGCGTCCCGGTGGTCGTCGGCTTCCTCCTGCTCCAGCGCAACTTCGTGGCCGGTCTGAGCGCCGGCGCGGTCAAGTAGCTCCACAACGAACCCAAGAACCACGACCGGTAGAAACGAACGGACAGACATCTCGTGAGCACGCCCGACCAAATCACCTGGCCAGACGGCTTCCTCTGGGGAGCCGCGACCGCGGCCGCCCAAATCGAGGGTGCGGCGCACGAAGACGGCAAGACGGATTCGATCTGGGACCACTTCGCGCGGGTCCCCGAGGCCGTTCAGAACGGTGACACCCCCGAGCGTGCGGATGACCACTACCACCGCATGCCTGCCGACGTCGCCCTCATGAAGCAGCTCGGCCTCGAGTCCTACCGGTTCTCCACGAGCTGGGCCCGCATCAAGCCGGACGACGGCCAGGTCAACCGGAAGGCGCTCGACTTCTATTCGTCGCTCGTCGACGAGCTCCTCGGTGCAGGCATCCTGCCCTGGCTCACTCTCTATCACTGGGATCTGCCGCAGGCGGTCGAGGACAAGGGTGGATGGCCGAACCGCGACACCGCCTATCGCTACCTGGACTACGCCACCGCCGTCTACGAGGCGCTCGGCGACCGGGTGTCGCACTGGACCACCTTCAACGAGCCGCTGTGCTCGTCACTCATCGGGTATGCGGCCGGCGACCATGCCCCCGGCCGCCAGGAGCCCGCCGCCGCGCTCGCTGCGCTGCACCACCAACACCTCGGCCACGGCCTCGTCGTGCGGTCACTGAGAGAGAAGAGCGAGGCGGCGGACAGCCCCATCAAACTCGGAATCACGCTGAACCTCACGAACGCGATTCCCGCCAACGCGAGCGACCCGGTCGATGTCGACGCCGCGCGCCGTGTGGACGCGCTCTGGAACCGCGCATTCCTGAACCCGATCCTCGTCGGCTCATACCCCGACGATCTCCTGCAGGATGTCGCCGGCTTCGGACTCGACACCGTCATCCAGGATGGCGACCTCGACATCATCAGCGCCCCGATCGACTTCCTCGGCGTCAACCACTACCACGATGACGCGGTGAGCGGTCATCCGACCACCGTCGTCGACGAGCGCGAGTTCAAGCCCACCAGCCGACCGACCAGTTCATCGCTCGTCGGGAGCCCGGGCGTCACGTTCCCCCTGCGCGGCTTGCCGCGGACCGCGATGGGCTGGGAGGTGAACCCCGAGGGACTTCACACGCTCCTGGTTCGACTCGGGCATGAGTACCCGGCCCTCCCCCCGCTCTACATCACCGAGAACGGCGCGGCGTACGAAGACACCGTGTCCAGCGACGGAGCCGTGCACGACACCGAGCGCGAGTCGTACATCGTCCAGCACATCGGTGCCGTCGGTGACGCGATCGCCGACGGGGCCGACGTTCGCGGGTACTTCGTCTGGTCGCTTCTCGACAACTTCGAGTGGGCCTGGGGTTATGGCAAGCGCTTCGGGATTGTGCGCGTCGACTACGACAGCCAGGAGCGAACCATCAAAGACAGCGGGCTGCAGTACGCCCGGATCATCGCGCGTGCGAAGGCCCAGGCCAGCAGCCCGGTGGGGAGCGGCCGCTCTGCGGCTGTGTGATCCGGTGTCCCGCTAGCATGGAGGCCTGATGAAGGGCGTGTGTGATGACGTCTGAGGTAGACGCCGACCCGACCGTGCCCACCCTCGAGATGGTTGCCGCGCGCGCCGGGGTGTCGCGGTCGACTGTGTCGCGCGTCGTAAACGGCTCGACGAGCGTCACCGCCGACGTTCTGGCGGCAGTCCAGGCCGCCATCGAAGAACTCAACTACGTACCCAATCGCGCTGCCCGCTCGCTCGCATCCCGACGCACGCAGGTCATCGCCCTGGTCATCCCCGAGTCGACCGCAATGGTCTTCGGCGACCCCTTCTTCGCGTCGATCGTGCAGGGCGTCGCGATGTACCTCGCCAACACCGAGTACACGCTCAACATGATGATCGCGGTCGAGTCCCGGCCCGATAAGACCCGCCGATACCTGATGGGCGGCAACGTGGACGGCGCGCTAATCGTCTCCCACCACAGCGGCGACCACTCGTACGAGCACCTCGAGCGCAGCCTGCCCGTCGTCTACGCCGGGCGACCGTTGACGGCGGATGGCCACGGCGGAAGCTACTTCGTTGGCGTCGACGACATCGCCGGTGAGCGCGGCGCGATCGACCACCTCATCGAGCGCGGTCGCAAGTCGATCGGCGTCATCGCCGGACCGCAGGACATGCCGCCGGGCCTCGACCGCCTCGAGGGATGGCGCCAGGCCGTCCGCCGCTACGGCATGGAGAACACCGACCTCGTCGAGTATGGCGACTTCACGCCGGAGTCCGGTGCCGAGGCGATGCGGCGCCTGCTCTCCCGCGGTGTCCCGATCGACGCGATCGTCGCCGCCAACGACCAGATGGCGGTCGGTGCGTACACCGCGATTCGTGAGCACGGACTCACCGTTCCGGACGATATCGCCGTCGTTGGCTTCGACGACAACTACTTCGGCCTCACCGCAACACCGCCGCTGACGACCGTGCACCAGCCATCGGTCGAGCTCGGCGCAACCATGGCCGAGGTGCTCGTGAAACTCATCCAGCGCGAACCCGTCCAACAGGTCACCATCCTGCCGACCAGCCTGATCGTCCGCCAGTCGTCCTAGCGCCCCGTCATGCAGGCACCGAGCCCGACCCTCGAGATGGTGGCCGCACGCGCCGGCGTGTCCAAGTCGACCGTGTCCCGGGTCGTCAACTCCCCGGACAGCGTTCCCGCTAAGGTCGTCGCCGCGGTGAACGCCGCGATCGACGAGCTCGGCTACGTTCCGAACCTCGCGGCGAGATCCCTTGCCAGCCATCGCTCGCGAACGATCGCCCTCATCATCCCCGAGGACACCGCCGCGTTCTTCACCGACCCGTACTACGCGGCGCTGGTGCCTGCGGTCGCAAAGTATCTCAGCACCACCGAATACACGCTGACGCTCGTGATCGCGTCCGAGTCCGAACCGGACAAGACCCGACGGCACCTCCTGAGCGGAAACGTGGACGGGGCGGTAGTCCTGTCGCATCACGCCAGTGACCTCGTCTACGTCGAGATCGCGCGCTCGCTCCCGACCGTGTTCAGCGGGCGACCTCCCGGATCCGAGGATCCCCACACGCACATGGTGGACATCGACAACGTCGGTGCCGCAGAGCAGGCGACCCGATACCTGCTGCAGCACGGTCGACGCAGTCTCGCGACAATCACCGGACCGCAGAGCATGACCTCCGCCCTCGACCGGTTCGAGGGCTGGATGCGTGCCGCGTTTGCCGCCGGAGTGAACAACGGCCTGGTGGAGTACGCGGACTGGTCGGAGGCATCCGGAGCGGATGCCATGCGCAGGCTGCTCGCGCGCGGTCAGCCGATCGATGGACTGTTCGCCGCGTCAGCGCAGATCGCGACCGGGGCGATGGAGGTCCTGCGGGAGCGAGGCATCCGGGTGCCCGCGGACATCGCAATCACGACGGTCGATAACGACCACTTCGCGCGGAATGCCAGTCCCGCGCTCACCACAATCGAGCAGCCCGTCACCATGCTCGGTGCGACGATCGCCGCCTCGCTGGTGCGCCTCATCGCTGGGGAAGCGATCGGGCGCCTGACCCTCGTTCCCACGACGCTAATTGAACGCGAGAGTGTCTAGGGACGGCCACCGTCATAGGCTTTGAGGGTGTCCGACGTCATCCAGAATCAGGAACTCGACCGGTTCGAACTTGTGCTCGACGGCCAGCTTGCGGGCTATACCGCTTATCAGCTAGCCGACCGCACGATCACGTTCACCCACACCGAGATCCTTCCGAACCAACGCGAGCACGGGCTCGGCAGTCGACTGGTTCGGGATGCGCTCGACCAGGTGCGTGAGCACACCGACTACCGCGTGGTCGCGGTCTGCCCCTTCGTCGCGAAGTGGATCTCGGAACACCCCGACTACCAGGATTTGCTGGGCCGTTAGGAGGCGGCGCCCCTGCGGCGCCCTGGAACGACTGGTTCTCGGTGCGCTCGAACCGCGCTCACTCGCCCTCGGAATTTCTCATGCGGATACGGCCCGCGAAACGCGCGGCGTCCACATCAGCTGGGCGGATGCTGCCGTCCGGATTGCGAGGACCCGGCGAGGTGATCGACGTACCGCGATCCTTTTCCTGCTCGAGCTCGTACTTCATCGGCGCGAAGACCTCGTCGGCAATTCCAATAAAGCCGGAGCCATAACCCGACCCGGTCTTGTTCGTCTTGCGAAGCCACTTCAGCACTAGGGCACTCGGTAGAGCCACTCTTCGGTGCCGAACTTTTCGGTCACCAGTTGTTCTGCCTTGGCGCGCTCGTCGGCCGTGATCTCGCCAGCCGTCGAACCGTAGAGCTTCGTGAAGGTCGCGACCAACGTGTCGATGATGGCCTCACGGGATAGTCCGGTCTGGCTCCGCAGCGGGTCGACCCGCTTGTTCGCGCTGCGAGTGCCCTTGTCGCTCATCTTCTCGCGGCCGATACGGAGCACCTCGACCATCCGGTCGCCATCCATGTCGTAGCTCATGGTGACGTGGTGCAGGACCGCACCCGTGCCGAGCCGCTTCTGCGCGGCGCCACCGATCTTGCCCTTCGGGCTCGTGATGTCGTTGAGCGGCTGGTAGAACGCGTCGATGCCGAGCGACTTGAGGGCGACGATGACCCACTCGTCCAGGAACGCGTACGAGTCGGCGAAGCTCATCCCCTGCACCAGGGCCGAGGGCGCGTAGATCGAGTACGTGATGACCGACCCCGCCTCCATGAACATCGCGCCGCCACCGCTAATTCGGCGCACGACCTGGAACCCGTACTTCTTCGCGTTCTCCGGATCGACCTCGTTGCGCACCGACTGGAAGCTGCCGATGACGACGGCGGGCTGGTCCCACTCCCAGATGCGAAGGGTTGGTCCACGATGCCCGGCGCCGACCTCTTCCGCAAGAACCTGGTCGAGCGCCATCTGCAGCTGCGGACGCTCCGATTGACCGTGGATGATCTCCCACTTGTAGTCGGTGAAGCTGGTCGCATGGGCAAGGGCGCGGCGGATGGTCGTGGCGACCGCCTCGGGTGAGAACCCGAGTAGAACGGCCGACTTCGGCAGCGCCGACTGGACCGCCTCGGTAAGCACCTTCGCGTCTGAGTCCGCCGGCAGTCCGTTGACGGCGGAGTCGATCGCCTCGAGCGCGGTGTCGGGCTCGAGAAAAAAGTCGCCCGCGAGATGGAAATCGCGGATCACACCGTCGACGACCTCGAGATCGACGACGACCAGCTTGCCGCCAGGAACCTTAAACTCGCCGTGCATGCCTCAAGCGTAATCTCGCGACGAGCTGCACGAGGGGCTAGGACGTCACGAGCCGGTCATCCAGCCAAGCGACGAGATCGGCGATGACTTCCTCCTTGTTCGTCTCGTTGAATATCTCGTGACGAGCACCCTGGTAGATGATGACCTCGACATCCGTGAGCCTCGAGCGGGAGATGTACTTTTCGGCGAGGGTCCGGACGCTCTTCTCGCCGCCGAGCGGGTCCTCGCTGCCGATCACGATCAACAGTGGGATGTCTTTCTCGATGTGCTTCGTCGGTACCCCGAAGAGCCGCAGGCCGTCGATGAGGCCGAAGAGCTTGAGAGTGTCCGCGTAGAAGGTGAGCGGATCATCCAGGAACGCCTGCGAGACGGCGGGGTCGCGGCTCAGCCACTCTGACCCGGTGGTCCCGAGGTGCTTGAATTTCGCGTTCAGCTGGCCCGCGTTCATGCTCCCCACTTGGCGATACGCGGTTCCGGTGAGGATTGCCGCGTCGTAGTCGGCGGCGTGGTGGTTGAGGATGTCCTGAACCATCAGCGAACCCCAGCTGTGACCGAGGATGGCGACCGGGAGCCCCGGGTTCTCGGAGCGAATGATGGTGGTGAGCTGGCGTACCTCTTCGATCGTCGCTCGGAGCCCGCCCGGGCCCAGCTTGCCCATGACCTTCATGTTGCCGAGGTGCTGCTCGACGCCAGTGCGACCGTGACCGCGGTGGTCGTCGGCGTACACGGAGTAGCCCGCCCTGACCAGGGCCTGCGCGAGTCCCTCGTACCTGGTCGCGTATTCGCCGAGGCCGTGCGCGAGCTGCAGGATGCCCTTCGGCTTCGGCGCCGCCCACGTGTAGTAGTGGATCGTGACGCCCTTTGCGTCGACAAAGGTGCGGTCGGATCTCGTCACTGAAACTGCGGCCACGGTTAGCCTCCTCGCTTGAGGCAAGCGTAGCGAAGAGGCACCCCCGCTCCCGGGCAGCACGGCTTCTCGTGCCCCATGGTTGGGGCGTGGGAGTTGTCCACAGATTGGGTTTTTCGTCTTCCGGGTGCCGAACATATGTTCGATAATTGGGGTATGAATTCGACCGACACCCTGCTGCTTGAGCGCTACCGCGCCGCCGCCGCGGTGTTGGCCGACCTCCCGGGCGATGCCGCCCTCTACGCGGCGGCGAGTGAGACGGCGCTGTTGGAGGCGAACCAGTTGTTCGCCACCTCGCAGGTGGCCCTTCGCAACGGTGGGGCGTTCATCGCGGGGGAGATCGCGTACCGCTCGGCTGCGGAGCTTGGCTCGCAGGGGTTGGCGCAGCGTTCTGGCCATCGCACCGCCGAACAGTTCATCAAGTCGACGAACGGGGTCACGGGCCGGGATGCGGTGACCGCGGTGCGGGTCGGGTCGTTGATGCGGGAGGCTGCGGTTGCCTCCCTGGAAATCGAGGGAGAGGTTGATCCCCACACCGGTGTGCTCGCAACCCAGTCGCAGCCGTGGCTGGCACCGGTGACGGAGGCGTTGGGTTCCCGCACGATCTCGATCGAGTCGGCGGAGGCGATCCGGTCCGGTCTTGGTGCCCCAAACTCCGCGATCACGACGCAGCAGTTGGCCGATGCGACCCGTCAACTCGTGGACGCGGCCCGAAAGCTCGACCCCGACGCCCTGGCGCGGGAGGCGCGAGCGTTCCGCGACGAACTCGATGTCGACGGGGCGGCCCTTCGCGAAGAGGAACGACGCCAGAAGCGGTCCCTTCGCCTCTACGTCCAACCCGATGGGACCACGAAGCTGGTGTGGATCATGGACCCCGAGACCGCCACAACCGTCCGCGACATCTACGACCGCACCACCTCACCCAAACTCGGCGGGATCCGGTTCGTCGACCCCGCCCGGCAGGCGTTGGCCGATACGATCCTGGCCGATGAGCGCACCCCCGAACAGATCGCCTCCGACGGGTTCGAACAACTCCTCAAACTTGGTGCCGACGCCAACCCCGACTTCCTCCTCGGCTCCGGCGCACCCGTGCTCAGGCTCACCGCCACCCAGACCGCGTTCGAACGCGGCACCGGGCTGGCGCGGATCGAAGGTCAGGTCGCCCCCGTGTCCATCTCGAGCGCGTGGCGACTGTCCTGCGACGCGGGCGTCGCCGGTTTCGTCCTGGCCGACGACGGGCACGTCGTCAACTTCGGCAGGGAACAACGATTCTTCACCCGCAAACAGAAAGAAGCCCTCGCCGTGCTCTGGGGCGGATGCGCGTGCCCCGGCTGCACCCGGCCACCATCCTGGACCGAAGCCCACCACATCGTCTACTGGAAACGAGACGGCGGCACAACCGACCTCGCCGACGGCATCCTCCTGTGCCGCCACCACCACCTGCTCTTCCACAACAACGGGTGGGAAATCCTCCGAGATCAAAACAACCGGTACTGGCTGATCCCACCACCAGAACGAGACCCCAACCAGACACCCATCGAACTCGTCTCCAAAAATCCCGCAATACGCGACCTCCGCAACGAACAACAGAGCCGACAACAACTCGCCTCATAAACTCGAACACGCCCTTAGTTGTTGGTCCTGGGATTACTTAGCCTTGCTAATTTGCTATGCTAAGTAATCATGACACCCAGCGAGCGCACCGACGATCAGGAGATCCGCCTGACTATCCAGCGACTCGCTCGCCGCATCCGCTCGATGCAGAGCGATGAGACCGTCACAGAAGGACAGCGGTCCGTTCTCTTCGCACTGTCCAACAAGGGTGCGCTCACCCTCAGCGCACTCAGCCAGCACGAACGGGTGACGCCTCCGAGCATGAACCGCACCATCAACGCCCTCGTCAGGGCCGGGCTCGTGACCCGGGTCGGAGCCGAGGATGACGGCCGCAAGGTGTCCATCGACCTCTCGGCCGCCGGTCGAACGTTCATCGCCGAGACCAAGCGCAAGCGCGACGCCTGGTTCACCAAGCAACTTGCCTCGCTCACCCCCGCCCAACGATCCATGGTCGACGAGGCCACGACAATCCTGCGGGGGATCGCCGACTCGTGATTCGCACCTTCCGTTCGCTCGGCATCTACAACTTTCGACTGTTCTTCATCGGGGCCTTCGTTTCCAACGTCGGCACCTGGATGCAACGCACGGCGCAGGACTGGCTCGTCCTGACCAAACTCACCAACCACGACGCCGCGGCCGTCGGTGTCACGCTTGCCCTCCAGTTCGGGCCGGTGCTCCTGATGATGCCCCTCGCCGGGCTCATCGCCGATCGTGTCAACCGGCGGCGAATGTTGTTCATCACCCAGTCGCTCATGGGCATCCTCGGGCTTGGCCTCGGCCTAATCGTCGTCACCAATGTGGCGACGCTCTACGAGGTTTATGCGTTCGCTTTTGCGCTCGGCACGGTGTCCGCGATCGACATGCCGGTGCGGCAGACCTTCGTCTCGGAGATCGTCGACGAGAAGCAGATACCGAACGCTGTCGCGCTCAATTCGGCGTCCTTCAACAGCGCGCGACTCGTCGGTCCGGGAGTCGCGGGAGTGCTCATCGCGGTCATCGGCTCCGGCTGGGTGTTTCTCATCAATGCCGCCAGCTTTGCGGCCACCCTGCTTGCACTCGTATTCATGCACGTCAACGAGCTGCGTGTCTCCACCAAGCCGCCACGAAAACGCGGGCAGATCAGTGAAGGCTGGCGCTACGTCGCATCCCGACCAGACATCGTCATCGTGCTCGTCATGATGTCGCTGGTCGGCACCTTCGGCGTCAACTTTCCCATCTTCACCTCCACGATGGCGCTCGCGTTTCATCAGGGCGCGAATGGGTACGGGCTTCTGTCCTCGGTCATGGCGATCGGCTCCGTGCTGGGCGCCCTGATGGCGGCCAGACGCGAGAAACCGCGGGTCGTCGTCATCGGACTCGCCTCGCTGGGCTTCGGCCTGTCGATGCTCGCGGCATCCATCATGCCCACCTACTGGAGTTTCGCGGGCGTGCTCATCGTCGTCGGTCTGAGCGCACTCACCATGATGACGAGTGCGAACGCCTACGTGCAGACCACAACCGCACCGAACATGCGCGGCCGCGTGATGGCCCTCTACATGGCGATCTTCGCGGGCACGACACCGCTCGGTGCCCCGCTCGTCGGATGGATAGCTAACGTTGCCGGGCCGCGCTGGGCGATCGTCATTGGTGCCGCATCCGGTATCGCGGCCGCCGGCGTGGCGCTCGGCTGGATGATCGTGGCCAACCACCTGCGACTGCATCGGGCCCCCGACGCCCGCTTCGGTCTCGCATTCAGCTTCAACCACCAAACCCAGGTCCGATCACGCAAACGCCTCGTCGAAGACCTCTCGACTACGGAGATCGCGATCCAACGCGGTTAACGCTCGCTAATTGGCCACACGCGTAGTGGAATAGTGCAAAGCGATACGGTTTCACGACGAAAAGCGTCGCATAAGCCCGTTATGTCAAAGGAGACAGCCGCCATGACCCGTAGTACCTTCCCGGATGTCGAAATCCCGAATATCAGCATCTACGACTTCCTCTTCGGCTCGCTCACGGCGGACGACCTGAAGGCCAACGCCCTGGTGGACGGTACGACCGGCGCCGCGACAACGTACGGCGAGATGGTCGCCCAGGTGAACGCCTTCGCCGGTGCACTCGCCGCCCGCGGCGTGACCTCCGACACTACGGTCGGCCTCCTGTGCCCGAACGCGCCGGCATTCGCCATCGCCTTCCACGCCATCCTTCGTCTCGGCGCGATCGTAACCACGATCAATTCGCTCTACACCGCCGAGGAGATCACGAACCAGCTGCAGGACGCTGGCGCGACCTGGCTGATCACGGTCACACCCCTTCTCGCCGGAGCGGAGGAGTCCGCGAAGGCGGTGGGGATCGACGCCGATCACCTGATCGTCCTCGACGGTGCCGAGGGTCATCCATCGATGCGTGACCTGCTGATGCAGCAGGCGACACCGCCTGCGGTCTCCTTCGATCCGGCCACCCACATCGCGGTACTCCCCTACTCGTCCGGTACGACCGGACGTCCGAAGGGTGTGATGCTCACGCACCGCAACCTTGTCGCCAACGTCGTGCAGAGTTCGGCAACAATCGGCGTGGAAGGTGGCGAGGCCGTGCTCGCGGTGCTGCCGTTTTACCACATCTACGGGCTCACGGTCCTCCTGAACTTCGCCCTCAAGACGCGCTCCGCGCTCGTGACGATGCCGCGCTTCGACCTGCCCGAGTTCCTTCGCATCATCCAGGACCAGAAGTGCACATGGGTCTTCATCGCGCCGCCCATCGCGGTGGCGCTCGCGAAGCATCCTCTCGTCGACCAGTTCGACCTGTCGTCGGTCAAGGCGATTTTCTCCGGCGCTGCGCCGCTCGACGCGAACCTCGCGGGTGCCGTCGCGACGCGGCTGAAGACGACGGTTCGCCAGGGCTACGGGATGACCGAACTCAGTCCGGTCTCGCACGTGATTCCACTCGCCCGTGACGACATCTCCCTCGACAACATCGGACTCGCGCTGCCCAACATGGAGTCGAAGCTCGTCGATCCGGAGACCGGCAAGGAGATCCCGGTCCCTGCGTCCGGGGTCAGCGAGCCCGGCGAACTCATGTGCAAGGGGCCGAATGTGATGGTCGGCTACCTCGGCAACGAGGAGGCCACCCGCGCGACCCTCGAACCGGATGGCTGGCTGCACACCGGCGACATCGCGACCGTCGACTCGAACGGGATCTACAAGATCGTCGACCGGCTCAAGGAGCTCATCAAGTACAAGGGGTACCAGGTCGCGCCCGCCGTGCTCGAGGCGGTTCTGCTCACCCATCCGAAGATCGCGGATGCCGCGGTCATCGGTGTTCTGGATGAGGACGGCCAGGAGATCCCGAAGGCGTTCGTGGTCATCCAGGCCGGCGAGGAGCTCACCGACGACGAGGTCATGCGGTACGTGACCTCAAAGGTGGCTCCCCACGAGAAGGTGCGCCGCGTTGAGTTCATCGAGCTCATCCCGAAGTCGACCGCGGGCAAGATCCTGCGCAAGGACCTCCGAGCTCGCGAGCCCGCCGCCACGGCCTGACCATTTCCACTGTGGGGTGAGGCAAATCGACCTTCGCGAGCTCGCGGAGCGTGGATTTGCCCCACCTCACGAGTGGTTAAGGGGGGATCAGGCCTCGCGCGTGATCTCTACGGTGACAAAGAGGGACGAGCTGTACGGACCGGCATAGACACCGCGCAGCGGGGCCACGTCGTTGTAGTCGCGCCCGTGGCCGACGGTGACGTGCCGGTCGCCGATGTCGATCAGGTTGGTCGGGTCGAATCCGCGCCACGAGCCGCAGAACCATTCGACCCAGGCGTGCGATTCGCCCGCGACCGTCTCGCCGAGCGCGGCATCGGGCTTCGGATGCAGATAGCCGGAGACGTAGCGCGCCGGGATGCCGACGGATCGCAGCGCACCGAGCGCGAGGTGTGCGATGTCCTGGCACACTCCCCGACGACCGGCCCACGCCTCGGCGGCAGTGGTGTGCACTCCGGTGACCCCCTGCATGTACTCGACGGACTCGCCGATCATGGTGCAGATCGCGAGCGCCGCATCGCACGGGTTGTCGGATTTGGCGAGGATGTCTGAGGCCAGTTTCGCGACCTCGGCCGGTGGTTCCGTGCGTCTGGTCTGCCGCAGCTGCTCGACGTACTCCGTGGCCGCGGACGCCGCATCCGCGAGGTCGTCCCAGTTCAGGCGATGCTCGGGATGCTCGCGCGGTCGAACCTCGACGAGGCTTGTCGCTGTCAGCGCCAACTCCTTGTGCGGGGTCAGGATCTCGAAGGACGAGACGCGCGTACCCCAGTAGTCGACGTAGGAGTGCTGGCCGGAGATCGGGAGGATGTCCAGGTTGGAGAACAGAACCAGCTGGCCGTCCGTCGAAGCGGGAAGCATCCGCGCCTCGTTGTAGGAGGCCGTGACATCGCCTTTGTAGTGAAAGCCCGTCATGTGCTTGATGCGCAGACGGTTCACGAATTCTCCCGCACCCAGTTGGGCGCCGCGTTGGTCGGAAAGTAGCGCTGGCGAATCGCCTCGGAGGCGGCGCTGGTCGCGAGCTGGACGTTGTCCATGTGGCGGGTGAGATCCTCGAGGATTTCGGCGATCGGACGGAACTCGAGTTCGCTGCGGATCTGGCCGAGCAGCCGGAGTGCCTGGTCGCTGACGCCGACGCGGTCGGTGCGGGGCTCAATGTCGCGCATGCACTGCTCCGCGCGGGTCACGGAGAAGAGGATACTCCGCGGGAACAGGCGATCGAGCAGCAGGAACTCGGCGGCGTTTCGCGCGCTCGGCACCCCACGGTAGGTGCGCAGGTACGCCTCGTATGCGCCGACGCTGCGAAGGATGGTCGTCCACGACGGGCCGCTTGCTTCGGTCAGCGACCGGGTCGCGAGCAGCCGCGCGGTCATGTCGGCGCGCTCGATGCTTCGGCCGAGGGTGAAGAAGAGCCATGCCTCATCGCGACTGGTTGCGGACTCGATGATGCCGACCGCGAGCGCGGACCTCTCGCGCACCCAGCCGAAGAACTCGTGCACCTTGTCGCTCGAGACCTTGCGGGGCATCCGTGCGCGCGTGGTGTTGAGGACCTCCCACAGCTCGGTGGAGATGACCTCGCGGGCGCGACGGGCGTTCTCGCGGGCGGCGTTCAACGAGTAGGCGATGGATGCCGGCTGCGCGCGATCGACGGCGAGAATAGTGAGCACGTCGGCGCGGGTCAGGGTCGAGTCTTCTGGCGGCATCTCGGCGCCCATCACGCTGAGGAGCGAGCGGCAGGCGACGTCCTCCTCGATCCAGGGGTCCTCGAGCAGCAGCTGTAGGTGGACGTCGAGGATGCGCGCGGTCCCATCGCTTCGCTCGATGTACCGTCCGATCCAGAACAGGCTTTCTGCGATCCGCGAAAGCATCAGCGGTCACCCCCTTGCTGTTGCTGTTGCTGCTGCTCCTGGTCGTTCCGCGGTGAGTCGAGCGGTGAGTGGTCCTGCACGTGCTCGCCCGCGATGATGGAGATGGAACTGGTCACGGCGGCCTGGTCGGCGACGAGACCCTGGATGTTGTGTCTCGAGGTCTGGAGTGGGTCCTGGCCGACCACCCAGGTGTCCTTCGAGCCGCCACCCTGCGAGCTGTTGACGACCAACTCGCCCTCGGGCAGCGCGACCCTGGTCAGTCCGCCGGGGAGTACCCAGACGTCCTTGCCGTCGTTGACGGCGAAGGGACGCAGGTCGGCATGCCGGGGTCTCATTCCGGCATCCACGAGCGTCGGGATGGTGGAGAGCTGCACGACGGGTTGCGCGATCCAGCCGCGCGGGTCCGCGATGAGACGCGTTCGCAGCTCGTCGAGTTCCTTCTTGGAGGCGGCGGGGCCGATCACCAACCCCTTGCCGCCGGACCCGTCGACGGGTTTCACGACGAGTTCGTCGAGCCGGTCGAGAACTTCGGCGAGCGCGCCGGGCTCCTCGAGGCGCCACGTGTCGACGTTCGGGAGGAGCGGATCCTCGGCCAGGTAGTACCGGATGAGGTCCGGAAGGTAGGTGTACACGAGTTTGTCGTCGGCGATCCCGTTCCCGACCGCGTTGGCGATCGTCACGTTGCCGAGCCTCGCGGCGAGCAGCAGACCGGGGGATCCGAGCATCGAGTCCGCTCGGAACTGCAGCGGGTCGAGGAACTCGTCGTCGACCCTTCGGTAGATGACATCGACGCGGGTGGGGCCGGCGGTGGTTCGCATCCAGACTCGGCCGCCCGAACAGAACAGGTCACGTCCCTCGACCAGTTCGACGCCCATCAGGCGAGCCAGCAGCGTGTGCTCGTAGTACGCCGAATTGAATACCCCGGGCGTCAGCACGACCACGGTCGGGTCTTCGACCCCCTCGGGTGCGGATGCCTGAAGCGCCTGGAGAAGCTTGTTCGGGTAGTCGCCGACCGGGCGCACCTTCATGCTGACGAACAATTCCGGGAGGGTCTGCGCCATGACCCGGCGATTGGAGATCACGTAACTGACGCCGCTCGGAACACGGACGTTGTCTTCGAGTACTCGCCAGGTGCCGGCCTCGTCACGAATCAGGTCGATGCCGCTGACCTGGATCCGCACCCCATTCGCGCCGACAATGCCCGCGGCCTCCCGATGGAAGTGGCTGGATGAGGTGACGAGGGCGGCCGGGATGACGCCATCCCGAACGGCGAGCTGCGCGCCGTAAATGTCGGCCAGAAACCGTTCGAGGGCGCGAACGCGCTGGGCGATTCCTGCCTCGACGCCCTTCCATTCGGCCTGGTCGATGACCCGCGGTACGGCGTCGAGCGGAAACGGGCGTTCCTCGCCCGCGAAGTCGAAGGTGACGCCCTGCGCGAGGTAGCTCGCACCGAGGGCGTCGGTGCGCCCGCGCAGCTCCTCCTGGGTCATCTGCGCGAGTGCCGCGTAGATCTCCTTGTAGGACTTGCGGGCGACGGCATCCGACTCGAACATCTCGTCAAACGGGCCCGCCGCCGTGCCGCGCTTCGGCGCGCTGCGCGTGGCAACACTGCCGTAGCCATCGAACAGGTCACCCATAGCGAGAGCCTAGCCTCGCGGTGTTGCGGCGATGTTTCCCGCAGCGCTCGCGCGTATGTCGCGTCATTCGGTGAGGATCGCGGAATACGCCCTATTGCTGGCTGAACGCGGCGTCGAAGGATGCGGTGGGCAGGTCCCACAACAGCGAGCGAACGTAGTCGAGTGCTTCGGGGGCGCCGTGGAGGCGTTCCATTCCGGCGTCCTCCCACTCGATCGAGATGGGTCCGGTGTAGCCGATCGCGTTCAGGGCACGGAACGCGTCCTCCCACGGAACGTCGCCGTGGCCGGTGGAGACGAAATCCCAACCCCGCCGCGGGTCGCCCCAGGGCAGGTGCGAGCCGAGCACCCCGGCACGACCATTGTGGGGGCGCATCCGGGTGTCCTTGCAGTCGACGTGGTAGATGCGGTCCTTGAAGTCGACAATGAACCCGACCGGGTCGATGTTCTGCCACATCATGTGGGAGGGGTCCCAGTTAAACCCGAATGCCGCACGGTGGCCGATGGCCTCGAGACTGCGCACGCTGGACCAGAAGTCGTAGGCGATCTCCGACGGGTGCACCTCGTGGGCGAACCGCACCCCCTCGGCGTCGAAGACGTCGAGGATCGGGTTCCAGCGGTCCGCGAAGTCCTGGTAGCCCGCGTCGATCACGTCCGCTGGCACCGGGGGGAACTGGGCGACATACGGCCAGATCTTCGACCCGGTGAACCCGACCACCACATCCACGCCCAGTTTCCGGGCAACCCGTGCGGAGCGCTTCATGTCCTCCGCGGCCCGCTGTCGCACCCCCTCCGGATCGCCATCACCCCAGGTCGACGCGCGAACGATCGCCTGGTGCCGGAAATCGATCGGGTCATCACACACCGCCTGCCCGGTGAGGTGGTTCGAGATCGCGAACACTTTCAAGTTGTTGCGATCCAGGATCTCCAGCCGAGATTTCAGGTAGGCGTCGTCCTGATCCGCACGTTCCAGGTCGAGATGATCACCGGACGCCGCAATCTCCAGGCCGTCATA